>NZ_JAJNOF010000010.1:0-166892 GCF_027854495.1 Stenotrophomonas sp. PI_27 | reverse complement strand
GGCATCAGCGCTTCAGCTGCGCCAGGATCTCGCGGGTCATCGGATCGGCAATCGCCACCTCCTCGCCCTGCAGCGCCGGCAGCAGGCCACTGGCCAGCTGCTTGCCCAGCTCGACACCGAACTGGTCGAAGGCGTTGATGTTCCAGATCACCGACTGCACGTACACGGCGTGTTCGTACATGGCGATCAGCGCGCCCAGCGCCTGCGGGGTCAGCGCGTCGAGCAGGATCAACGTGCTCGGGCGGCCGCCCGGGTAATCCCGGTGCGGATCTTCGCTGCCCTGGCCATTGGCCAGCGCCTCGGTCTGCGCCAGCAGGTTGGCCAGCAGGGCCTGGTGATTGACCGTGTACGGATCATCGTTGTGCACGCAGCCGATGAAATCGGCCGGCACGATGCTGGTGCCCTGGTGCAGCGCCTGGAAGAAGCTGTGCTGCACATCGGTGCCCGCCCCGCCCCACCACACCGGCACGGTGTCGGTGGTGACCGGCTGGCCGTCACGCTGCACGCGCTTGCCCAGGCTTTCCATCACCAGCTGCTGCAGGTAGGCCGGCAGCAGCGCCAGGCGCTGGTCGTAGGTCATCACCGCATGCGTGGCATGGCCCAGCAGGTTGCGGTTCCAGATGTCGGTCAGACCGTGCAGCACCGGCAGGTTGCGCTCCAGCGGCGCATCCAGCGCGTGCGCATCCATCTGCGCCGCGCCTTCCAGCAGCTGTTCAAAGCGCTCGAAGCCGATCGCCAGCGCGATCGGGAAACCGACCGCCGACCACAGCGAATAACGGCCCCCCACCCAGTCCCACATCGGCAGCACGCGATCGGCGGCGATCGCGAAGGCCTTGGCGGCACGTTCGGGATTGGCGCTGACCGCATACAGGCGCTCGCTGCCGCCCAGCCAGTCGTGCAGGATCTGGCCGTTGAGCAGGGTTTCCTGCGTACCGAAGGTCTTGGAAATCAGGATGCCGGCGGTCTTGGCCGGATCCAGCGTGGCCAGCGTGCGCTGCATGGCGGCGCCGTCCACGTTCGACACGAAATGCACGCGCAGGCGCGCGCCGGTGACCGGGCGCAGCGCGTCGGCAACCAGGCGCGGGCCAAGGTCGGAACCACCGATGCCGACACTGACCACATCGGTCACGCCACTGTCTTCCAGCGCGCGCACCAGCACGCCCATGCGCTGGCGGATCGCGCGCGCGGTGGCATAGGCCTCGGCCGCCACCGGCGCATCGACCACGTCGCCGCGCAGCGCGGTGTGCAGCGCCGCGCGACCTTCGGTCAGGTTGACCTGCTCGCCGCGGAACAGGCGGGTGATGGAACCGCCGACGTCACGGTCGGCCGCCAGCGCCAGCAACGCCTGCAGCGCCGCGGCATCGTATTTCTGCCGGGCAAAGTTGACGTACAACGGACCGACCCGCAGCGCCAGGTCCTGTACGCGGCCGGGTTCGGCGGCGAGCAGGCTGGGAATGCTTGCGCCCTTCAGGCGCTGGGCGTGGGAATGCAGCGAGTCGAATCCGTTGTTCGTTGTCATGCGGCCTGGGTCGGGATCGTGTCGTTGGTGTGGGTGATCTGGTTCTTGCCATCAACGTACACCAGCTTCGGCTTGAAGCTGTCGGCTTCCTGCTCGGTCATGCTGGCGAACGCGGCAATGATGATGATGTCACCGACCTGCACGTGGCGCGCGGCGCCACCGTTGAGCGAGACAACGCCGCTGCCGGCTTCGGCGCGGATGGCATAGGTCGAGAAACGCGCACCGTTGGTCACGTCCCAGATGTGCACCTGCTCGAACTCGCGGATGCCGGTGGCCGCCAGCAGGTTGTCGTCGATGGCGATCGAGCCTTCGTAGTTCAGCTCGGAATGGGTGACGGTGGCGCGGTGGATCTTGGTCTTGAGCAGGGACAGGTGCATGGGGGCGCTGCAACGGCAAAGGAAAGAGCAGATTCTAGCACCCGCTTGGCCGTCGTCAGGGGGCTGCCGCAGGACGCTGAAGGCCGTTCAGGCGCCCTCGCCCCGCGGCGCTGGCGCGGCAGGGACGGCACCGCCCTGCAGTGACAGCCGGAATACCGCATGGAAGGCCAGCCCGGCGGCCAGGCCCAGCCCCCCCGGCCAACGACACCGTCAGCCCATAGCGGATCACATCGAAGGTATCCACATAGCGCAGGCGCTGCAGCAGCGGCCCCTGGACCGCACCCGGCCATTCATGGACCGCCATGGCCAGCGCGCCCAGCGCAGCCCCCACAAACGCGAAGCTGATCCGGCGCAAGGGCCGCCGGGACTGCAGGATCAGCGCCATCGGCAGGAACACCGCGATGGCGCTGCAGACGCCCAGCCCGAACATCAGCCCACCGCCGGTGAGCGCGGGCATCGGCGTGCGCCTGAATTCGAGCGCGAACAAGAGGCCGCCAAACAGCTGCGCCGGCAGCATGCCGGCCCCCAGCACGGCGAGGATCGACGCGTGGGCAAGGCGGCCGGCGTCAGTGGCAGGGGTCTTCATATCCAGTCTCCCGTCCGTGGGATGGTGAGAGGCGCCCGTTGCGGGCGCCCCGGAGCCACGTGCGGCTCAGAACTCCAGGTTGTCGATCAACCGGGTGGTGCCCAGGCGCGCAGCAATCAGCGCCACGCGGCCACCGCCGTCGAAGGTCGGCTCGGCCAGTTCCGGGGTGCGCAGCACCGCGTAGTCGACCTGGAACCCGGCTGCCTGCAGCGCGGCGGTGGCATCCGCCTCGATGCGTTCGCGCGGGTGACCGGCCACGTAGCCCTCGCGCATGCCCAGCAGGGTGCGGTGGAGGGTGGTCGCAACCGGGCGTTGTTCCGCGCTCAGGTACTGGTTGCGCGAGCTCTTGGCCAGGCCATCCTCGTCACGCACGATGTCGGCGCCGACGATCTGGATCGGGAACGACAGCTCGGTCACCATCTGCCTGATGACCGCCAACTGCTGGTAATCCTTGCGGCCGAACACGGCCACATCCGGCTGGACCTGCAGGAACAGGCGCGCCACCACGGTGCAGACGCCATCGAAGTGGCCCGGCCGGCTGGCGCCTTCCAGCACTTCACTGACACCCGGCGCATGCATCTGCGTGGTCTTGTCCACGCCCAGCGGGTACATCACCTCGACGCTGGGCAGCCACACCGCGTCGCAGCCGGCCTGCTCCAGTCCGGCCACGTCGGCCTCGGGCGTTCGCGGGTAGCGGTTGAAATCCTCGTTCGGGCCGAACTGGGTCGGATTGACGAAAATGCTCGCCACCACCTTGTCGGCGTACTGGCGGGCCAGCGCCACCAGCGAATGGTGGCCGCCATGCAGGTTGCCCATGGTCGGCACCAGCGCCACGCGCAGGCCGTCCTGCTTCCACTGGGCGATCTGCGCGCGCAGTGCGCCGAGTTCGTTGAAGGTCTGGATCATTGGGCGTAGGCGTGCTGTTCGTCGGGGAAGCTGCCGTCGCGCACGGCGTCGGCGTATGCGCGGGTGGCACCGGCCACCGAACCGCCTTCGGCAAGGAAGTCCTTGACGAACTTGGGACGGCGATGGCCGCTGTCCAGGCCCAGGAAGTCGTGCAGCACCAGCACCTGGCCGTCGCACTGCGGGCCGGCACCGATGCCGATGGTCGGCACATCCACCGCGGCGGTCACTTCCGCGGCGACCGGGGTCGGCACGCATTCGAGCACCATGATGCTGGCACCGGCCGCGGCCACGGCCTTGGCATCCTCGACCAGCTGGCGGGCGGCATCGCCGCGGCCCTGGATCTTGAAGCCGCCCAGGCGCAGCACCGATTGCGGGGTCAGGCCCAGGTGCGCGCAGACCGGAATCTCGCGCTCGACCAGGTAGCGGATGATGTCGACCTTGAAGCCGGCCCCTTCGATCTTGACCATCTCGGCACCGGCCTGCAGCAGCTGCAGCGAAGCATCCAGCGCGCGCTCCGGGGTGGCATCGGCGCCGAACGGCAGGTCGGCCACCAGCAGCGCACGCTGCAGCACGCGGGCCACGGCGCGGGTGTGGTAGACCATGTCGGCCACGGTCACCGGCAGGGTCGAATCATGGCCCTGCACGACCATGCCCAGCGAATCGCCGATCAGGATCAGGTCAACGCCATTTGCGTCGAAGGTGCGGGCGAAGCCGGCGTCGTAGGCGGTCAACATGACCAGCTTCTGGCCATTGCGCTTGGCCTCGGCCAGGGCGGGAACGGTCCAGGGCTTGCTGTCTGCGTGGGTGCTCATGTGCTGATAACCGGGGGAGATAACCCGGGCATTATCACCCTATCGGCGCGATCCCGCAGGCATCCACCCGCATCACTGCATCCCGCACGCGGCCATGGCCGGGAATGGCCAGATCCGGTGCGATTTCGGCCAGCGGCACCAGCACGAAGGCACGCGCGTGCAGGTAAGGGTGTGGCACCTGCAGGCCCGGCTGATCGAGCACCTGCGCGCCGTACAGCAGCAGGTCCAGGTCCAGCGCACGCGGCCCCCAGTGCACCGCCGGATCGCGTACGCGGCCGAAGCGCTGCTCCAGCGCCAGCATCGCCTGCAACAACTCATCGGCCGGCAACGTGGTTTCGACCGAGGCCACCGCATTGACGAACGGCGGCTGGTCTTCCTTGCCCCAGGCCGGCGTCGCGTAAAGCCGCGAGGCCTGGCGCAGGCGGGTCCCGGGCAGGCCGTCCAGCGCGGCAATCGCCGCGCCCACGGTGGCGGCCGCGTCGCCAAGGTTGGCGCCGAGGCCGATCCAGGCAAGGGTCATTGCTTACTCGCCCGCTGCACCGGCCGTGGCGCCCGGACGACGCCGACGACGGCGGCGCTTGCGCGGCGCCCCACTCTCGTCCTCGGCCTCTTCGCTGTGCATCGCATCCAGCGACGATTCCAGCTCGCGTCCGGACTGCGCCTGCGCGTCGCGCCAGAACTCGACATCGGCAGCATGCTCGGACGATGCCACCTGGCGCAGGCTGAGGAAGTCGAACGCCGCACGGAAACGCGGGTGGGTCAGGGTGCGGAACACGCGCTTGCGCTGGCGCGAACCGAAGCGCGACTGCAGCAGCCAGATCTCCTGCATCGGCAGCGAAAAACGCCGCGGCAGCGCAATGGTGCTCAGCTGCTGCACGGTGACGCGGTCGGCGGCACGGCGTTGTGCCTCTTCCGGTGCCACGCCCTGCTTGAGCAGGGTCGCCTGCGCGCGGCAGAACGCCGGCCACAGCAGCAGTGCGAACAGGAACGCCGGCGAGACCGGCTCGTCGTTGGCCACGCGCGCATCGGTGTTGGCCAGGCCCTCGACCAGCATGCGGCGCAGCGCGCCGGTGCGGTTGGACTTCAACGCCTTGGCGCTTTCCGGGAACAGCACGTCGAGCAGGCCGTAACGCTCCAGGCCTTCGAAGCTGGCCACGCCGTGCCCGGACAGGAACAGCTTGAGCACTTCCTCGAACAGGCGCGCCGGTGCGGCTTCGTTGAGCAGGCCGGCCAGCTGCGGGATCGGCGCGGCGGTGCCCTCTTCGATCTGGAAGCCGAGCTTGGCCGCCAGGCGCACCGCACGCAGCATGCGCACCGGGTCTTCCTGGTAGCGCTGCACCGGATCGCCGATCAGCTTCATCAGACGTGCCTGCACGTCCTCGAAACCACCGGTGTAGTCACGCACCGAGAAGTCCTCGATGGCGTAGTACAGCGCGTTGCAGGTGAAGTCGCGGCGGACGGCGTCGTCTTCGATGGTGCCGTACACGTTGTCGCGCACGAGCATGCCGTTTTCCATCTCGCGGTCGCCGCTGCCGTCATCGCTGTTGGCACGGAAGGTGGCGACTTCGATGATCTCGCGGCCGAACACAACGTGGGCGAGGCGGAACCGGCGGCCGATCAGGCGGCAGTTGCGGAACAGCTGCTTGACCTGTTCGGGCGTGGCGTCGGTGGCCACGTCGAAATCCTTGGGTTGGCCATTGACCAGCAGATCGCGCACCGCGCCGCCGACAAGGTAGGCGCCGAAGCCGGCGTCGCGCAGGCGATAAAGCACGCGCAGGGCGTTCGGGCTGATGTCCTTGCGGGAGATCGTGTGCTGGTCGCGCGGGATGACGCGCAGGCTGAACGGTGATGTAGCAGGGGAAATGATGTTGGCGCTTCCGGTTGAAGTTTCGGGATTGCCCAATGGCATCGAGGTGCATATACTAGCGCTCCTGCCTCGGCAGCGACACAGTTACGCTCCCTTCGTCTAGTGGTTAGGACGTGGCCCTCTCAAGGCTAAAACAGGGGTTCGAGTCCCCTAGGGAGCGCCAGTCGCCGCAGCAGGAACCGAAAAAGCCCGCCTTGTGCGGGCTTTTCTGTTTTCCGGGGTTGCAATGATTGCGATCGGATTGGCCGCTTGTGCGCCTCCCTGTTCCTGCGCGGGAGGGGGCGGGCCACCCTTTTCTGGACACGCAAAAGCCCATCCATGGTGCTCGATGGCGCCATCCATGGCGCCAACGGTCCAGAAAAGGGTGGCCCGCCCCCTCCAGACAATCTCCCGCGACGGCGGTACGAACAGCCTCGCTCATCCGCAGCCAATTCAATCCCGACGTGCAGACCTGCGTCCGCCACCCGCAATGTGTCGAGAGGCGGCAGGCCCGCCGATCCAGGACCGTTGGCGCCATGGATGGCGCCATCGAGCCCCCATGGATGGGTTTACGGCGTGTCCTGGATCGGCGGACCTGCCGTCTCCCCGCAGAACAGGGAGGCGCTGAAACACAGGCCGGCCGTCAGCCTTCCATCTGCTCCAGCTCCTTGCCCTTGGTCTCGCGCACGTAGCGGACCACAAAGAAGATCGAAAGGATCGCCGCGACCGCGTAGATACCATAGGCGCCGGCCAGGCCGATGCCGGCCAGCAGCATCGGGAAGGTCACGGTGATCGCGAAGTTCGAGGTCCATTGCGCGGCCCCCGCCACAGCCAGCGCCGGGCCACGGATCTGGTTGGGGAACATTTCGCCCAGCATCACCCACATCACCGGGCCCCAGGACATGTTGAAGAACACCACGTAGACATTGGCTGCGACCAGCGCCAGCCGACCCATGCCATCGGACAGCTGCAGGCGCCCGCCGGCCAGGCTGCCGCTGGCAAAGGCCACCACCATCAGCACCAGTGCCACCGACATGCCGACCGAGCCGACCCACAGCAGCGGCTTGCGCCCGATGCGGTCGATCAGCAGCACGGTGAGCAGGCAGGCGCCGATGCTCAGCGCGCCGGACAGCACATTGATCAGCAGTGCGTCGCTTTCAGAGAAGCCCACCGCCTGCCACAGCACCGCGCCGTAGTAGAACACCACGTTGATGCCGACCAGCTGCTGGAACATGGCCAGGCCGATGCCCACCCAGAGGATCGGGCGCAGCCTGCCGGTAGCCCTGCTGCGCAGGTCGCCGAAGCGCGGCTTGTGCTGGTCCTGTGCCAGGCTGGCCTCGATCTCGGCCTGCTTGGCCCGGGCAGCGGCCTCGCCGTACAGTCGCGACAACACCGCCCTCGCCTGCCCCTGGCGGCCCTTCAGCACCAGGAAGCGCGGGCTTTCCGGAATCACCAGCAGCAGCACCAGGAACAGCGCGGAGGGCAGCGCCTGCATCCAGAACATCCAGCGCCACGCCTCATGGCCCAGCCACAGCGGCTCGGTCGAGGCGCCGGCAGCGCGGGCCAGCAGATAATTGCTGAGGAACGCCGCAAACAATCCGCAGATGATGGCCATCTGCTGCACCGTGGCCAGTCGGCCGCGATACCGCGCCGAAGCGACCTCGGCGATGTAGGCCGGCGACATCACGCTGGCCGCGCCCACCGCGAAACCGCCCAGCACGCGGGCCGCGACAAACAGCCAGGACGCATGGGCCGCGCCGGCGCCCAGCGCCGAAACCAGGAACATCAGCGCCGACACGATCAGGACGCCGCGGCGCCCCAGCCGATCGCCCAGCCAGCCGGCCAGGAAGGCCCCGATCGCGCAGCCCAGCAACATCGAGGCGACCTCGAAGCCCAGCGCGGCCTCGCTGGAATTGAAGGCCTGCCGCAGGCCATCGACCGTGCCATTGATGACACCACTGTCGAAGCCGAACAGGAACCCACCGAGGGTGGCAACGCAGCTGATCAGGACGATGAAGGCCGTGTTTTCACCGCCGTGGGAGGCGACGCCGGGCTGGGCGTGAGACATGGAAGATCCTGTTGGAAAGGGAGCCCGGCCACCACGGCCGGTTGCCGCGCAGCGTCGCACAGGCCCTGCCATGCCGCCAACGGCGGCCACGGCCGCGCCTGCCAGACGCCCGTTTTCGGCTCCGCGCCGACACCGGGGGCCAACCTGTTCTAGAATTGGCGGGTTCAGGAATCGATCCACCCCCAGCCCATGCCCTTTGTCGTCACCGAAAACTGCATCAAGTGCAAACACACCGATTGCGTGGAAGTGTGCCCCGTGGATTGCTTCCACGAAGGCCCGAACTTCCTGGTGATCGACCCGGATGAGTGCATCGACTGCACCCTCTGCGAGCCGGAGTGCCCGGTCAACGCGATCTTCCCGGAGGACGATGTCCCCGCCGGCCAGGAGGGCTTTGTCGCCCTCAATGCCGAGCTGGCGAAGGCGTGGCCGGTGCTGACCGTGCGCAAGGATCCGCCTGCCGACGCCGGCGAGTGGGATGGCAAGCCGGACAAGCTGAAACTGCTGGAGCGCTGAGAAGCGCCCGTTGCAGCAACGAAAAGGGCGCCCTTGGGCGCCCTTTTGCGTTTTCCGGCATACGCCAACCGCACGATCCGGTAGGTGCCAACCTTGGTTGGCACAGAAGCGCCGACCCAGGTCGGCCTCTACCCGGGCAGCTGCGGACCTGGGCCCGCACCCGCTCGACCGGCCCTTACGGCGCCAGCTTCGCCTTCAGCGCAGCGATCAGCTTCACCGGTGCTGCGGCCGTGGCCGGCAGGCCACGCGGATCGACCGCGGAGATGTAGGCGCCAGCATCGACGGCGACCACGCGGACCAGGAAGTTGCTGCCTTCATAGGCCACGTCGTACGAACCCAGCAGCTGCGCGCGGCTGGCGATGGTCACGCCCTCCACGCCTTCCAGCGCCGTGCCGACCTTGGCGAAGGCTTCTTCCTTGCCGCCGGCAATGGTGAAGCCCGTGGTGCCCACGGCCGGGGCAGCCGCGGCAGGTGCCGCCGGCTTGGTCGCCGAGGCCAGCGTCGGCACCTTGTTGTCACCGGTGGTGGCCGGCAGGTTCAGGTCCGGCGGCACTTCCAGCGGACGCATTTCCGGGGCCAGGGCGTAGTCGCCCTTGACGCCGCGCTTGAAGCAGCCGGTGGTGCCGGCAGCGACCGCCACAGCAAGCAGGGCATAGGACAGCACGCGGACGGTGCAAACGGATTGACGCATATGAATCTCCTGGGTCAGACCAAGACGGAAGGTCAGTGGCTGGAAAGGGCTTCGAGGGCGGCGATGTCGCCCGCAAGATGATCGGCGGCCGGGTGATGCGCTGCCGACAGCGGCAGCAGTGGCAGGCGCAGGTCGTGGCCGATGCCGATGCGGCGCAGCAGCGCCTTGACCGGGATCGGGTTCGGTTCGACGCCACAGAAATCATGGAACGGCTGCAGGCGCGCATCCCACGACTCGGTGGCTTCATGGTCGTGCGCGGCGGCCAGCTCGCACATCCGGCGGTAGGCGCCGGGAAGCACGTTGGAACCCACCGAGATCAGGCCATCGATACCGGCCCGGATGGAACGGGCAGCGGTGCCATCGTCACCACTGAGCACCGCGAACTGCGGGCTGCGCAGTGCCAGCAGCGCGTGGACCCGGCCGGTGTCACCGACCGCTTCCTTGATGCCGACGATGTTGGGGTGGCTGGCCAGCTCGGCGACGGTCTCCGGCTGCATGTCGCAGCCGGTGCGGCCAGGCACGTTGTACAGGACGACGGGCAGCCCGCCCTGGTCGGCAACCGCGCGGTAGTGCGCGATCAGGCCGGCCTGGGTCGGCCGCACGTAGGGCGGGGTGACCACCAGCGCATGGCTGGCGCCCAGTGCGGCGGCACGACGGGTCTGTTCGATGGTCTTGGCGGTGCCGGACAAGCCGGTGCCGGCCATGACGGGAATGCGGCCGCCGATGCGTTCCACCGCACTGGCCAGCAGCTGGTCGTACTCGGCGTCGGTCAGGGTGGCCGCCTCGCCGGTCGAGCCGGCCACGACAACGCCATGGACGCCACCCTCCAGTTGCAGGTGCAGCAGGCGCTGCCAACCATCGGGATCGAGGGCACCGTCGGCCCGGAACGGGGTCGCCAGCGCGGTGATGAGGCCGGAAAGGGACAAGGACGTGCTGCTCTTGGCTGGGAAGGGAAAACGCCCGCCACGACAGGCCGGGGGCGACCTGAATGTTACTTGCGGCGCGAAAGCACGGGCAAGTATGCTGGACACCGGTGGATCCCCGCCTCTGGCGGGCATTCAGACTCACGCATGCATTACCCGGAATCGCCTTGACCGACACCACCCCGCGCCCCGCGCCGAGCGAAAACCACCTCCTGATCAACGCCTATACGACGCATCCGGAGTCCCCCCTGCTGTCCGTCACCCGCCGCATCGCCGACAGCGGCTGCAATCTGGTGGACGCACGCCTGGCCACGGTCGGCCGCGATGTCTCGGTCACCGCCCTGGCCACCGGCTCCTGGGACTCGGTGGCCAAGCTCGAGGCGATGCTGACCCGGCTCGAGCGCGAGGAAGGCCTGAAGCTGGTCTGGTACCGCACCGCCGCCAAGCAGGCGCAGTCCAACCTGCTGCCTTACATCGTCGAAGTGATCGCCGCCGACAAGCCGGGCATCCTGTTCCAGCTGGCCGACTTCTTCGACCGCCAGGGCATCACCATCGAGAACCTGCAGAGCACGCGCTACCGCGCCATGCAGACCGGTGCGGAGATGTTCAGCGCGCAGGTCACCATCGGCGTGCCGGCCAACATGCACATCGCCGCGCTGCGCGACGATTTCCTCGAGTTCTGCGACCACCTGAACCTGGACGCGATCATGGACCCGATGAAGTTCTGAATGAATTCCTGATTTTTCGCGCATCCCTCACGGGCGCGTGGCGTTTCATGCAATTGTCGTAGAAAGAACCCAGGCTCGACAGAAGGACCTCATGAACAACGGCGACACCCTGGACCGCACCACCCTCTCCCTGCCACTGGCGTTGTCCGGTGGCGCCCAGGCCACCCTCGGCGACTACGCCGGCCACTGGCTGGTGCTGTACTTCTATCCCAAGGACAGCACCCCGGGCTGTACCACCGAAGGCCTCGACTTCAACGCGCTGCTGCCGGAATTCAAGAAGGCCGGTGCGGTCGTGCTGGGCGTCTCGCGTGATTCGGTGAAGTCCCACGACAATTTCTGCACCAGGCAGGGCTTCGGCTTCCCGCTGGTCAGCGATGGCGACGAAGCGCTGTGCAACGCCTTCGACGTGATCAAGATGAAGAACATGTACGGCAAGCAGGTACGTGGCATCGAACGCAGCACCTTCCTGATTTCCCCCGACAGCCGCATCGTGCAGTCCTGGCGCAAGGTCAAGGTTGCCGGCCATGCCGATGCGGTTCTCGCCGAACTGAAGGCCTCCCAGTCCAAGTGAGTCCCACTGCCTACTGTGTCTGCCATCACCCTGCCCCGCAGCAGGCCGTGGTGGTTTTTCCCTGTCCGTAACCAGGAATCGACGATGACCCGAGGCAAGCGCATCTACGTGCTGGATACCAACGTGCTGATGCACGATCCCACCGCGCTGTTCAAATTCGAGGAGCACGACGTCTACCTGCCCATGCAGGTGATCGAAGAGCTGGACAACGGCAAGAAGGGCACCTCCGAGGCGAGCCGCAACGCCCGCCAGGTGAGCCGCTTCCTCAACGAGCTGGTGCAGGAATCCGGCCTGGACAACCTGGCCGACGGCATTCCGCTGCAGCGCCCCAACGGCCTGCAGCTGCGCGGCAAGCAGAGCGCCGGCAAGCTGCGCTTCCAGACCAGCCATTTCGATGCAGGCAAGAGCTTCGGCCAGGTCATTCCGGACAACGCCATCCTTGGCGCGATCCTGGCCCTGAAGGAAGAAACCCCGGACCTGCCGGTGGTGTTCGTCTCCAAGGACATCAACCTGCGGATCAAGGCCGCCATCGCCGGCATCGTGTCCGAGGACTACGAGAACGACCGCGCGCTGGACGATTTCAGCCTGCTCTACACCGGCGCCACCGAACTGCCGGAAGACTTCTGGAAGCGCCACGGCGACGACCTGCGCAGCTGGAGCGACAAGGGCCGTACCCATTACGAAATCCAGGCGCAGGACGGCGAGGAGTGGTATCCGAACCAGTATGTCTACCTGCCAGGCGAGGATGAAGTCGAGCTGCGCGTCAGCCGCGTGGTCGGCGACGGCAAGGTGGTGCTGTCGCTGGTCGATGATTTCCGCCACGGCAGCCACGCCGTGTGGGGCATCAGCGCACGCAACCGCGAGCAGAACTTCGCCCTCAACGCACTGATGGACCCGGAGATCGACTTCGTCACGCTGCTGGGTACCGCCGGCACCGGCAAGACCCTGCTGGCACTGGCCGCCGGCCTGGCGCAGACGATGGACCAGCAACGCTACCGCGAGATCATCATGACCCGCGCCACGGTCAGCGTGGGCGAGGACATCGGCTTCCTGCCCGGTACCGAGGAAGAGAAAATGACGCCGTGGATGGGTGCGCTGACCGACAACCTGGAAGTGCTGACGCACAACCAGGAAGGCGGCACCTGGGGCCGCCAGGCCACCAACGACCTGCTGGCCAGCCGCATCAAGATCCGCTCGATGAACTTCATGCGCGGCCGCACCTTCCTGTCGCGCTACCTGATCCTGGACGAGGCGCAGAACCTCACTCCGAAGCAGATGAAGACGCTGATCACCCGTGCCGGCCCCGGCACCAAGATCGTCTGCCTGGGCAACGTCGAGCAGATCGACACGCCGTACCTGACCGAAACCACCTCGGGCCTGACCTACGCGGTGGATCGCTTCAAGAACTGGCCGCACAGCGCGCACATCACGCTGCGCCGTGGCGAGCGTTCGCGCCTGGCCGATTACGCTTCGGAGGTGTTGTGAACCGCTGCACCCGCCTGCTGCTGCCCACGGCGGCGATCGCCCTCGCCGCCGTCCTGGCTGCCTGCACCACCACGCGCGGCCCGGCCAGCGTGCCGACTGCCGCGCGCACTGGCCAGTCCTGGGTGGTCACCCGCCCGATCATCGCCGCGCAGGTGCTCGATACCTGCTCGCGGCCCAGCCCGGGCCGCGAGCCCGGGCGGGTCAGCGGCTACTGGGCACCCAGCCGCCAGCAGGTCGACCAGCTGGAAGCGAAGCTGTCGTCGCTGGAGGCCCAGGTGCCGAAGGTGCTGGACTTCGACCGGCAGTACGTCGGCATCGAAAGCGCTGGCAAGCGGTTGATCTACATCAACGCCTTCCATCTGCCCGACGACAGCGGCATCAACCCGGCGCGGGAAGCGATCCGCGTCTGCGACGGCGGCGCGCAGTTCTGGGGCGCGGTGTTCGACCCGGCCAGCAACACCTTCAGCGAGCTGCAGTTCAACGGCGGCCTCGGCGGGCCCTGAGGGGCCCCGCCGATGGGAATCCGCCTGCCCACCTGGGTCTGGATCGGCGCGGTCGCGCTCTCGTGCGTGGCCGGCATGGTCAACGTGGTCGGCTTCCTCGGCTTCGAGCACCAGGCGGTCAGCCACATGACCGGCAGCACCAGCCAGCTCGGCATGGCGCTGGCGCAGGGCGACTGGCGCGCGGTCGGCCATCTGTGGGGGCTGCTGATCGCGTTCTCGCTGGGCGCGATGCTCAGCGGCCTGCTGATCCAGGACAGTACCCTGCAACTGGGCCGACGCTACGGCGTGGCGCTGGCGCTGGAGTCAGCGCTGCTGCTGGTGGCCATTCCGCTGTTCGAACGCCACCAGATCTGGGGCGCACTGGCCGCCGCGATGGCCTGCGGCCTGCAGAACGCGATGGCCACGACCTTCAGCGGCGCGGTGGTGCGCACCACCCATCTCAGCGGCATGTTCACCGACCTCGGCATCGGCCTGGGCCACCTGCTGCGTGGCCTGCCGCTGCAGGTGCGGCGACTGACCCTCAGCGGCCTGATCATCAGCGGTTTCCTCGGCGGCGGCATCCTCGGCGCCTGGCTGTTCATGCGCTGGCAGTACCACGCCCTGCTCGCCCCGGCCCTGCTGACCGGCCTGACCGGGCTCGGCTATGTGGTGTACCAGCAATGGGCGCGCTGGCGGCACTGAGGGCCGCGCTCTGGGGGTCAGGTCCCTTTTCCTGCGAAAAAGGGCTCTGACCCCATCTACCAAGGCATCCACGCATGGCATGGATCTACTTTCCCCCGCTGGACCACGGCACAATCGCTGGATGAGCCCGACCACGCCCGTTTCCGCCCTGACCATCGCCGGTTCCGACTCCGGCGGTGGCGCGGGCATCCAGGCCGACCTGAAGACCTTCGCTGCCCATCGCGTGCACGGTCTTTCCGCGATCGCCGCGCTGACCGCGCAGAACACCCGCGGCGTCATCGCCGTGCATGTGCCACCGGTCGGTTTCCTGCGCGCGCAGCTGGAGGCCTGCTTCGACGACTTCGACATCCACGCGGTGAAGCTGGGCATGCTGGCCAACGCCGAAGTGATCCACACCGTCGCCGATGCACTGGAGCAGCATCGGCCGCCGCACGTGGTGCTGGACCCGGTGATGGTCGCCACCAGCGGCGCACGCCTGCTGGAAGACAATGCCCTGCAGGCGATGCGCGAACGCCTGATTCCCTTGGCCACGCTGGTGACCCCGAACACACCGGAGGCGGAACTGCTGGTGGGCCGGAAGATCAGCAATGGCGATGATGCCGAACGGGCGGCCTCCGACCTGCTCGACCTCGGTGCCGGTGCCGTACTTCTCAAGGGCGGACACCTGCTGGAAGGCCATCGTGTGATCGACCGTTACTTCGACGGCGTCAGCAGCGAAGAATTCATCCACGCCCGCCTGCCGCTGGATGCACATGGCACCGGCTGCACACTGGCCTCGGCCATCGCCGCGCAGCTGTGCAACGGCCTGAGCCTGGCCAACGCCTGCGAAGCCGGCATCGACTACGTTGCGCGCGGCCTGCAGCAGGGCCATGCCCCCGGCCGCAGCGAGGTCCTGGTCCTCGATCACTTCGGCGCGGCGCCGCACGCATGAACCTGGCGCCGCGCAACCTCGCCGTGCAGTGCGACGACGGCCACCGCTACGAGGTGATTGCCTGCGTGCCTGCGCAGCCGCTCGCGCGCCTGCTGTGGCTGCCGGCGCTGGGCGTGGCTGCACGCCATTACCTGCCGCTGGCATTGGCGCTGGCAGCCAGGGGCGTGGCGGTATACCTGCATGAGTGGCGCGGCAATGGCAGCAGTTCGCTGCGCCCATCGCGCACGCAGGACTGGGGATACCGCGAAGTACTTGAACAGGATCTGCCGGGAAGCCAGGCGATCCTGGCCGCCGCCGATCACGAGGGCGGCGCCCTGCCCTGGATCATCGGCGGCCACAGCCTCGGCGGTCAGCTGGCCTGCGTGCACGCCGGGCGCAATCCGAAGCACTTCCACCGGCTGTGGCTGGCGGCCAGCGGCTCGCCGTTCTGGCGCGGCTTTCCGCCACCACGCGGCTGGCTGCTGCCGCTGGTCTACCGCTTTCTGCCGTGGATCGCACAGCGCCAGGGCGTGCTGCACGGGCGCCGACTTGGCTTTGGTGGCACCGAAGCACGCGGACTGATCGCCGACTGGGCGCGCGTGGGCCTGAACAACCACTACGCCGCGGTCGGCATGGATGAGGATCTCGATGCGCAGATGGCGCGCGTGCGCGGCAGCGCGCAGGCGGTGCTGATGGAACACGACTGGCTGGCGCCGACCGGGTCGATGCAGGCGTTGCTGGCGAAGCTGCCGAACGTGGACGCACAACTGTGCGTGCTGTCGGCGCAGGAGCTGGGCACGCGCGCCGATCATTTCGCGTGGCTGAAAGCCCCGGACGCTGTGGCTGACCTCTTTTTCATTCAGTTGGATGAAAATTTTCACAAAACTGTTGACGGTCCGCGCCGACATCCGCATAATTCCGCTCCTGTCGCAGGGCGCCCGTAGCTCAGTTGGATAGAGTACCTGGCTACGAACCAGGCGGTCGGGAGTTCGAATCTCTCCGGGCGCACCACTCGACAGGTTTTCAGCATCCGCCGCTGGAAATGCTTTAAAATTTGATTGTGTACCGCGCGCCCGTAGCTCAGTTGGATAGAGTACCTGGCTACGAACCAGGCGGTCGGGAGTTCGAATCTCTCCGGGCGCACCATACACAGTCAACACAACAAGTTTATGTAATTGGCGCCCGTAGCTCAGTTGGATAGAGTACCTGGCTACGAACCAGGCGGTCGGGAGTTCGAATCTCTCCGGGCGCACCATTACACCGAAACAGCAGGCCTCGGCCTGCTGTTTTTTTATGTGTGTTCTTCGGCAGGGCGGCGCCCTGCACCCCTGGTAGTGCCGGCCGCTGGCCGGCAACCTCAACAGCAAAAGCTGGCATTCCGTGGGTTGGCAGGGCGGCATGGACAGGCAGGACACGCCGTAAACCCATCCATGGGGGCTCGATGGCGGCATCCATGCCGCCAACGGTCCTGCCTGTCCATGCCGCCCCACCTCTGACAGATTTCCGCGATCTGATGGATCTACGCCATGCGTGGATGAATCTCCATCGGAATCGAATATTTCGAATCGAGATCGAAAAGCATCCACGCATGGCGTGGATCTACCGTGCCGACCAAGGTCGACACCTACCAGAGCAGTACGCCGTTCCGACAGATCGCGGAAAACTGTCGAAGGCGGGGTGGGTCCGGTTGCGGGAGTGTCCGCGGCATGGGCCCGAGGCATGCCTCGGGCGGGTTGGGCGGGACGCCCAACCCCGGTCTTGCCGTGTGCGCAGGAAAGCGCACACGAGCAAGCCCCCCATGGACGGGTTTACGGCGTCTCCCGCAACCGGCCCCACCCCGCCATCCCTCAGGAAACCAGCTTCTGCTGTTGCTGTTGCTTCGAATGTTGCCGGCCAGCGGCCGGCACTACGGCGGGTGCAGGGCGCAGCCCTGCCAAACCCCTACCCCCTGGCCATCGCCTGCCACCACTCCGACAGCAGCTCCGGCCTGCGCAGGCGCTCCCGCCACCAGCGCAGGGCAGCGCCCTCCTCACCGGTGCGCCAGGCCAGCCAGAACGTCTCCTCCGGCTTGTGTTCCTCCACCTCACGGATCACCAGCTGGCCGCGCGCCACTGCGGCGCGTGCACAGGGCTCGGGCAGGAAACCGAAGCCCACGCCTTCGCACTGCAGCTTCAGCTTGCTGGCCATGTCCGGCACCGTCAGCATCTCCTGCCCCATCAACAGTCCAACGGTGCGCGGCAGCAATCTGCGCGCGGAATCGGAAACGGCGATCGCACAGTGCTCGGCCAGCTGCTCGCGACCGAGCACGCCGGGCACCGCGGCCAAGGGATGCTCGGGCGCGACGGCGAACACGAACGCCACCGTGCCCAGGGGCTCCACCACGTAACCGCCGCCACTGGGTCCCTCGCCAGGCGCACCGACCAGCAGGTCGGCACGCCGGTCCAGCAGGGCCTCCCAGGTGCCGGACAGCGCCTCGCCGATCAGTCGCAACCGGGTCGGCGCCTCGGCCTGTCGAAATGCGGCGATATCCGGGCCGAGCAGCCAGGTCGGGAACACCGAATCCACCGCCAGGGTCAGCTCGGTCTCCCAGCCCGACGCGACCCGGCGCACCCGCAGCTCCAGCTCGCGGGCCGCACGCAGCAGGTGCCGGCCTTCGTCCAGCAGCGCGCGGCCGGCCTCGGTCGGCTCGGCGCGCGGGCCAACGCGGTCGAACAGCTGGACACCCAGGTCTTCCTCCAGCTTGGCCACGGTATAGGAGATGGTCGAAGGCACCTTGTGCAACGCCTTGCCGGCACCGGCAAACGATCCGCGGCGGTCGATGGCATCCAGTATCTGCAGGGCATCGAGGCTGAGCTTGAGCATTCGAATTTTTCGATGATGGCTGTCAAAACTATCCGTTTTTCAAACCCGCGGCGCAAGCGGATACTTCTCTCCAACGGGGAAACACGCAGGCTTCCGGCCCACCCCGCCCCATCGAAACCATCGAACAAGGAGATTCCATCATGCTGCAGATCCGCAAGAGCGCTACCCGTGGCCTGGCCGAGCATGGCTGGCTGTCGTCGCGCCATACCTTCTCCTTCGCGAACTACTACGACCCCCGCTACGTCAGCTTCGGCCCGCTGCGTGTCATCAACGAAGACAAGGTGATCGGCGGCCAGGGCTTCGGTACCCACGGTCACAGCAACATGGAGATCATTTCCTACGTGCTGGGCGGTGCGCTGGAACACAAGGACTCGATGGGCACCGGCTCGGTGCTGCGCTACGGCGACGTGCAGCGCATGAGCGCCGGCAGCGGCGTCACCCACAGCGAGTTCAACCACTCGGCCGACGAGACGGTGCACTTCCTGCAGATCTGGATCTTCCCGGACAGCGAGAACATCACCCCGTCGTACGAGGAGACCCACTTCCCGCCGGACAGCAAGCGTGGACAACTGCGACTGATCGCTTCGCCGGACGGTGCCGACGGTTCGCTGCGCATCCACCAGGACGCCCGCATCTTCGCCACCATCCTCGATGGCGGCCAGAAGCTGCACCATGCGCTCGGCAACGGGCGTGGCGCCTATGTGCAGGTGGCGCGTGGCCAGCTGCAGGTCAACGGCATCACCCTGGAAGCCGGTGATGCACTGCAGGTCAGCGACGAAGCCCAGCTGACCCTGGAAAACGGCAACGACGCCGAAGTGCTGGTGTTCGACCTGCCGCTGTAACCACAACGCCCGCGGTGCCTCCGTGCATCGCGGGCGCTTTCGTGCTGCGCCGGCGCTCGCTCGGCGCTGTGCAGAAGCAGCCTCAGCCAGCGATGGCAGCGCTGGCTTCCAGGATCAGCGCGGTCACTTCCTTCGGCTGCGAGGCCAGCGAGGCATGGCTGGCATCCAGCTCGAGCAGGCGCTTGGGCTGCATCCGCGCGGCCATCGCCTTCTGGTTCTGCGGTGCGATCATGCGGTCCTGGCGGGACAGCTGGTACCAGCTGGGCTTGTGCTTCCAGGCCGGATTGCTGACCGCATCGCCGAACGTGCTGGCCAGCGGCGCCTTCTGGGTCACCGCCATCACCCGGCCTTCGTCGTCACTCAGGTCCTGGCAGAAGCTCTCGTGGAACCTGTCTGCACGCAGCCACAGATAGCCATCGCTGTCCGGCGCCAGGTTCTGTGCCGCCTCCGGCAGGTGTTGCTGGGTGATGCCACCCGGGCTCTCGCCGGCATCAGGCGCGAAGGCCGCGATGTAGACCAATCCCTTGACGTTGTCCTCGTTGCCGGCCTGGCTGATCACCGCGCCACCATAGGAGTGGCCGACCAGCAGCACCGGTCCATCGACCTGCCGGATCATCTTCTGCGTGCGCCCCGCGTCGTCGGCCAGCGAGGTAAGCGGCAGTTCCACCGCCTGCACGCGGTCGTGGCCGTTGCGATGCAGTTCCAGGATCACTTTGGCCCAGTGTGCCGCCCCGCCCCAGAATCCATGGGCGAGGAGGATGGTCGGTGTCGTGCTCATGTACAGGTCTCCGGCAGCGGCCGGCGGGATGCCGGCCGTGCGGCCACTGTGCGTGCGCGAGGTTAATCACCAGTGACGCTGCGGGCCCACTGCAATCGTATGCGTCGCCGGATGTCACCCATGGCACTTGCCGAGGCTATCTGAAAACGTTTTCATTGAGGCTCCCTGGAGCTTCGCACCGCGCATGACGCCTTCATCCCCACGTGCCCAGCAGCACGCCACCCGCGCCGCCTTCTTCATTCCCGGATTCGCCACCGCTGCCTGGGCGCCGATGGTGCCCTATGCCAAGGCCAAGGCCGGGCTGAGCGATGCCAGCCTGGGCGCGGTGCTGCTCTGCCTCGGCCTGGGCTCGTTGCTGGCAATGCCGCTGGCCGGTGCGCTGACCGGGCGACTGGGCTGCCGGCGCCTGCTGGTGGCCAGCTGTGCAGCGGTGCTGCTGGCACTGCCATTGCTGGCACTGGCGCCCTCGCCGCTTGCGCTGGGCGCCGCCCTGTTCCTGTTCGGCGCCGGTGTGGGCGCGATGGACTGCACGGTGAACATGCAGGCCGTGGCGGTCGAGCGCGATGCAGGGCGCGCGATGATGTCCGGTTTCCACGCCTTCTACAGCATCGGCGGATTCGTCGGCGCCGGGTGCATGACCGGCCTGCTGATCCTGGGCACGCCGCTGTGGCTGGCCGCGCTGCTTTCGGTGGCGGCGCTGTTGCTGGTCGCGGTGCTGTCGGCGCCGCACTGGCGTCCGCAACGCATCCTGCACGAGGGACCTCTGCTGGCGCTGCCGCACGGCGTGGTGTTGTTCATCGGCGTGCTGGCCTTCGTGGTGTTCCTTGCCGAGGGCTCGATGCTGGACTGGAGCGCGGTGTTCCTGGCCGAGGTACGCCAGGTGCCGCGCGATCAGGCCGGCGCTGGCTTCGCACTGTTCACCCTGGCGATGACGGCGATGCGCCTGTTCGGCGACGGCATCGTCGAACGCCTTGGCCGGACCCGCACGATGGTCTTCGGCGGCATCACGGCGGCGGCGGGGTTCACGCTGGCGACGCTGGTCCCGTCGTACGCGGTGGCGCTGGTGGGCTACGTGCTGGTCGGCCTGGGCTGTGCCAACATCGTGCCGGCCCTGTTCTCGATGGCGGGCCAGCAGCGGGTAATGCCGGAGAGCATTGCCATCACCGCAGTCACCACACTGGGTTACGCCGGCATCCTCGCCGGCCCGGCGGCAATCGGTGCCCTGGCGCATGCGACCAGCCTGGGCTTCGCCTTCCTGTGCGTAGCAGCACTCCTGCTCGGCGTCGCCGCCTCCGCGCGTTCCCTGGCACACCGACTGCCCTGACAGAAAAAGGGGACGGAGGGGATTAAGTCGTTTGCAGCACACCTGTGGCAGATGCGACTTAATCCCCTCCGTCCCCTTTTTTCAGCTTCGCGTCAGCCACTCGGCCTGGGCCGGCAGCTGTGGGGCCGGGCAGGCACTGTGCGGAGGGTGCGCGTCGCGCGCCATCCAGTCATCGACCACTCCGGCCAGCAGGTCCAGCCGCAGCGGCAGGGTGATGTGGTCCTCGCCGCGCATCTCGATGTAGTGCGCGCGCGGGTTGGCCTGGGCGAGCGCGCGGCCCTGGCTGACCGGAATGTGCTGGTCGCCCTGTCCATGCAGCAGCAGCACGCAGGCGCGGGTATCGGCCAGCGCACGCGCGACGTCCACGCGGTCCAGATCGACGTCGATGCGGCGGCTGGCCGCAGCAATCACCTGGTTGATGTCCTGACCGCCATAGCGCCAGCGCGCGTACGACGCCATCGCCTGCGCTTTCAGTCCGTCCGGCTGCAACCCCATCAGGTGCGGGATCATCGTGCGGATCGCCACGCCGGCATTGGCGAATGACTCCATCGCCACCACGCCGGCCACCTGGTCGCCGAGCTTGTCGGCGGTGAACACGGCCGTGGCGGCGCCGTAGGACACGCCGAACAGGTACAGCGGCCCGATCACTTCGCCGCGCCTACGCAGCGCGCCGATCACATCGACGACGTCATCCGATTCGTAGGTGCCATAGCCGGACGGTCCCGCACCGGACTGGCCGTGGTTGCGCAGGTCGAGGGTGACCACGCGATAGCCGGATTCCGCCAGCTGCAGCGACCATGGCAGCATCGAATCGCCGTTCATCATCCACCCGTGCAGCAGCACTACGGTGCCACGCGGCGCCTGCGCGCGGAAGGGCTTCGGCACGGCCAGGCTCAGCCCGGTATCCAATGGCAGGCCGTTCTCGTGGCGCTGCGGCAGGTAGTGGTAGCGCGCGCCGTAATCGCCGGGATCGAACACGCGCCAGAAGATCGGCACGCCATCGCGGCCCGCTGCGAATCCGTGGCGGTTGGGCAATGCGGCGATGGCCGCAGCGATGCGCGGGCGATCAAGCAGGGTCGAGACGCCACCTGGCGCAATCAGCCGATCGGCGAGCGAGGTGGACGAGGCATTGATCGAGGAGGAGCATGCAGCCAGCCACAGGCCGGCGCACGCCAGCAACAGCAGCAGCAGGCGCTTCATGGCACGTCATAGGGGGGAATCCGACAGACTCGGACAGTAACGCCCCAATACGCCCCCGATCTATCGCACGCGGATGACGGCTTGATGACAGCGCAGCAATGATTCAGCTTCGCGCGCAAGCTGTACACGTTCAGTCATTGATCGGAATCAATGAGCGCGCGCACGTGCTTGCCCAGAGTGCACCCATGCGCACCTCGATCAAGCTTGCCCTCGCTCTGGCCGCGACGTTGGCCGCCGCCTATGGCATCGCCCGCAGCATGCCCCACTGGTTCGCACCGCGGCAGACCGCGCAGGTCGACATCCACGATCCGGCGCTGATCGCGCAGGGGCGGTATCTGTCGCGCGCCGCCGACTGCGCGGCGTGCCACACCGCGCCGGGGGGCAGGCCGTTCGCCGGTGGCCTCGGCATGCAGACGCCGATGGGCACGATCTACTCGACCAACATCACCCCCGATCCGGATACCGGCATCGGTGCCTACGACTACGCCGACTTCGAGCGTGCGGTTCGCCGCGGCGTCCGCCACGACGGCCAGCCGCTGTATCCGGCGATGCCGTACGCCTCATACGTGATCGCCCGCGATACCGAAATCAAGGCGCTCTATGCCTATTTCATGGCCGAGGTGCAGCCCGTGAGGCAGGACAACGCCGCCAGCACGATTCCGTGGCCGGCCAACATGCGCTGGCCGCTGGCCTGGTGGCAGCTGTTCTTCGCACGCCCGCGCAGCTTCAGCCCGGATCCGGCGCTGGATGCCGGCCAGCAGCGTGGTGCCGAACTGGTGGAAGGCCTGGCCCATTGCGGCGCCTGCCACACACCACGCGGCCTGGCCTTCCAGGAAAAGGCAATGGCCGATGATGGCAGCCGCCAGTTCCTGTCCGGTTCGGTGCTGGAAGGCTGGTACGCGAAGAACCTGCGTAACGAATCGACCGGCCTGGCCAGCTGGAGCGAGGGCGAGATCGTCGAGTTCCTGCGCACCGGCCGCACTGATCGCTCTGCGGCTTTCGGTGGCATGGCCGACGTAGTCGAGCACAGCACGCAGTACCTGTCCGATGCCGACCTGCTGGCGATGGCACGCTACCTCAAGCAGCTGCCGGCGCGTGAGGGACGCAGTGCGCAGTGGTCGCCCGGTACCGACACCACCACCGCCGCGCTGCGCAGTGGCGACTACCGTGCTGCCGGTTCGCTGGCCTACGCCGAGCACTGCCAGGCCTGCCACCGCGCCGATGGTCGCGGCATGCCCCGCGTCTATCCGGCGCTGGCTGGCAACTCGATCGTGTTCGCCGATGATCCCAGCTCGCTGGTGCAGGTGACCCTGACCGGCGGACGCACGCCGCACACCCCGAACGATCGCATGGCCTTCAGCATGCCGGGCTTCGAGCACCTGCCGAACGCGCAGCTGGCGCAGATCCTGACCTTCATCCGCAGCAGCTGGGGCAACCACGCCAGCGCTGTGAGCGAGGTCGACGTGGCGCGCATGCGCCGGGTGGTGCGCGACAAGCCGGTGCACTACGTTCCGCAGGAGGCCGCACAATGAAGCGTTCGCGCACGCGTTCCCGCCTGCTGGCCGGCACTGCGATCACCCTGGTGATGCTGGCCGGCGCCGGTGCCCTCGCCTACCGTCATCTGTATCCGGACCTGGATGCTGCCGTGGCCGCCACGATCAATACCCTTGATGCGCAAGGCAGACGGGTCGGCCACTACGCCGCGCCCAGCGCCGACGAGATTGCCGGCCTGGACAATGCCGGATCGGTGATGCTCGGCCGGCGCATCCTCAACGAGACCGCGCGGCTGCTGCCGGACAACGTCGGCAACGATCTGAACTGCAACTCGTGCCACATGGCCGAGGGCAAGCGGCCTTTCGGCAATCACTACTTCAATACCGGCGGCGGCGCCTATCCGCGTTACATGCCGCGCCCGGGCAAGGTGATCGGGCTGCCCGAGCGCATCAACGGCTGCCTGCAGCGTTCGATGAACGGCAAGCCGCTGCCGAAGGACGCGCCGCAGATGCGCGCGATGCTCGACTACATGGCGTGGTTGAGCAGTCCGGTGCCAGAAGGTGCAACGGTGGCCGCGCCCAGTGAGGGGCCCATCGACAGCACGCTGACCGCAGACCCGGTCCGTGGCCAGGCGCTGTACGCCGTGCAGTGCGCTGCCTGCCACGGCGACAACGGCGAAGGACGGCGCGACGCCAGCGGGGACATCGCCTTCCCGCCGCTGTGGGGCGACCACAGCTTCAACATCGGCGCCGGCATGGCGCGCCTGTACAAGGCCGCCGGCTTCATCAAGCACAACATGCCACCGGCGGTGACCCGCGAGCCGCCACTGGGCCAGCAGGCGATGCCCGACCAGGATGCGGTGGACATCGCCGGCTATTTCATCAACCAGCCGCGGCCGGACTTCGCCAACAAGGGCAAGGATTGGCCACGCGACCCGAAACCCAAGGACGCGCGGTACTGAAGCAGGCCGCAGGTGCCGGCCGTCGCACAACACGATTCCTGCATCGTCACGTCATGCCGATGTCATTGGCGCTGCCGACACTCCGGGGCTTCCCTCCCCTGAAGGTCCGGTCTCGATGCGAATGTCTGCGCGCTTTCCCCGTGTCTCGCTGCTTGCCCTGCTGATCGCCCCCGCACTGGACGCCCTGGCTGAAGCACCGCAGGGCGATGCCGCTGAAGCGCGCAGCAGTGAGGCCCGCACCCTCGACCAGGTGCAGGTGATCGGCCAGGCCACCAGCTACGCCAAGACTTCGGTACGTGCGGAAACGCTGAACCGGCAGACCGTGATGAGCAGCGTCAACGACGCGCTCAACGAGGTGCCTGGCGTGGTGGTCAGCGAAGCCGACGCCACCGGCTCGTCGGTGTGGGGCACGCAGATCAGCATGCGTGGCTTCGTCACCAACCGCGACACCCAGCAGATCGGCACCACCATCGACAGCCTGCCCAACGGCGGCTCGGGCTATGGCGGCGGCTCGCTGGCCAACCGCTACATCGACACCCTCGACCTGGAAACCGTGGAGGTCAGCCAGGGCACCGCCGATATCTCCTCGCGCTCGAACGAGGCCCTCGGCGGCACGCTCAACTTCCTCACCAGCGACCCGCTGCAGGACAGCCGCCTGCGCTTCGTGGTCGGTGCCGGTGACAACGAGGCGCGCAAGTACTACGTGCGGTACGACACCGGCCTGCTCGGTGGCCACACCCGCGCCTGGGTCAGCGCCTCGTCGGCGCGCGTGCAGGACTGGATCGACGGCAGCGGCAAGGCCAGCAACGACCACATTGCCGGCAAGTTCATCACCGAACTCGACCGTTGGACGCTGACCGGCTACCTGTCCTACAACGACGCCGACGAGCCGGAATACACCAGTGTGTCGCCGAACGGCTTCGCCACCAATCCGGATCGCGACAACCTGGTCGGCACCCTCACCGGCATTCCCTACCTGGACCAGAACTACCGCTCCGGCTCGCGCGCGCTGCGCGAGAACACCTTCGGCTACCTGCGCGCGGCCTTCGATGCCGGCAACGGCTTCAAGGCTTCGGTGGCGGCTTACGGACACCGCATGCAAGGTCGTGGCGACTGGCTGCCACCGTACCTGGCGCAGGTCAGCGATGACGGTGCGGGCCGTCCCGAGTCAGAGTACCTCGGTGGCAAGACCGTGTACGGCGGCAGCAATCGTGGCCAGATCTTCTTCGTCAATCCCGACGGCAGCGCCGCGCAGCGCCTGGCCAACTGCACGCCGCGGCTGGGCTTCACCGCCGAATACGATCCGGACTGCTATGCCGGCAACGTGCTGGGCGCGCAGTCCTACCGCCACACCCACTACGACAATGACCGCATGGGCGTGACCGCCGACGTCGAGTGGCGGCAGACCTTCGGTGCGATCGACAACACCCTCCGGGGTGGCCTGTGGGTCGAGAAGCTGGACCGATCGGCACGCCGCGACTGGCACCGCCTGCTCAACGTCGGCCAGGACATCGCCTTCGACCACCAGCCGTACTGGGTGCAGTTCGAAGACAAGTACAAGGTCGACGAGCAGATGTACTACGTCGAGGACGTCGCCCGCTTCGGGCCGTTCAGCGCGCGCCTGGGCGTGAAGCAGTTCTTCGTCGACCAGTCGCGGCGCCGGGTGATCGGCGCCAGCGAACACGTGACGTCCGATTCCAGGTCCGATCCGCTGCTCTCCACCGGCTTCACCTGGGCGCCGGGCGTGGAAGGCATGGAGCTGTTCGCGGGCTTCTCGCAGAACTTCGCCGCCATTCCCTCCGGCGTGCTCGGCGAGACCGACCCGCAGCGCTTCCGCAACGTCGAGCCGGAAACCGCCGACAACATCGAAGTGGGCATGCGCATCAGCCGCTGGCCGCTGACGGCCTCGGTCACGCTGTACAACATCAAGTTCGACAACCGCATCGTCTACCTGCCGGCCGGCTTCGTCAGCGGCATCGACTACCTGGGCGAGACCGACGGCGTCTACGAGAACTTCGGCGGCGTGGAAAGCAACGGCCTGGAAGCGGCGTTCGGCTATGGCTGGGACAACGGCTGGCGCCTCAACGCCGCCTATACCTACAACCGCTCCAAGTACCTGGGCAGTGGCGATGCCGCGCGTGATACCCAGCTGGGTATCGTCGACGGCGCCAAGGTGATCGGCCAGCCCGAACAGACCCTCGTCCTGTCGGCGGACTGGCAGGGCGAGAGCTGGAACTTCGGCCTGTCCGGCCGTTACCTGGGCACGCGCTATCTCGACGCCGCCAACGTCAACACGCTGCCTTCGGCCACCGTGTTCAACGCCAACATCGGCGTCGACCTGCAGGGCCTGTCGCCGCGGCTGAAGGGCATGGGTGCCAACCTGGTGGTGAGCAATCTGACCGACAAGCGGTATCTTGCTGGGGTGGACGGCCGCGACAACGCCTTCATCGGCGCCCCGCGCACCGTCGGCATCTCCTTCCGTGTGGACCTGTGAGTGAGCCCGTGACCGATATCGGCCGACGCCGGTTGTTGCAGGCCGGCGTTGCCGCCGGCCTTTCCCCGCTGCTGCCCAGTATCGCCCGGGCCGCAGCGATCGCGCCTGCGGCGCAGACCCGCAGTCTGGAAGACCTGCAGCACATCGTGGTGTTCATGCAGGAGAACCGTTCGTTCGACCACTACTTCGGCACGCTGCCGGGGGTACGTGGTTTCGGCGATCGCTTCGTGGCCCCGGCGCCGGCACTGCAGGCCGGCGGCCGCACCCGCAGCCTGTGGCTGCAGCCCGATGCGAGCGGCACGCGCGCGATCGCACCGTTCCCGCTGGATACCGCCGCGCACTTCGGCTACATGCGGGTGGAAGGCACGCCGCACACCTGGCCCGACGCACAGCGTGCCTGGGACCACGGGCGCATGGGGCAATGGCCGAAGGCCAAGCAGAACCACGCGATGGGCTACTTCCAGCGCAGCGACCTGCCGTTCCAGTTCGCGCTGGCCGATGCCTTCACGATCTGCGACGCCTACCACTGCGCGATGCAGGCGGGCACCAACCCGAACCGGGTGTTCCTGTGGACCGGCCACAACGACGCGCACGCGCGTGCCGGTGGCCCGGTGATCGCCAACTCGCACGACAACTTCCCCGAACAGGGTGGGCACCCGGCGTCGTACCGCTGGACCAGCTATGTCGAGCGTCTGCAGAACGCCGGCGTGTCCTGGCAGATCTACCAGGACATGGCCGACAACTTCACCGACAACCCGCTGGCCGGCTTCGAGGCGTTCCGCCAGGCCCACCGCGCTGCGCCAGGGCATGACCCGCAGCTGCGCGCACGCGGGGTCAGCACGCGTGGCCTGGCGCAGCTGCGCCAGGATGTCATCGACGGGCGCCTGCCGCAGGTCAGCTTCATCATTGCCGACGCGGCCGGCAGCGAGCACCCGGGACCCTCCAGCCCCGCCCAGGGCGCGGCCTATACCGCGCGCGTGCTGGATGCGCTGACCGCCGATCCGCAGGTGTGGAGCCGCACCGCCCTGCTGCTGATGTTCGACGAGAACGACGGCTTCTTCGACCACATGCCGCCGCCGGCTCCTCCTTCACCAGTGGGCACTGGCTGGGCGGGTACGTCTTCGGTCAGCACCGAGGGCGAGTACCACCGCCATCCGGCACCGGGAGACGAGAAGTACGATGCCGCCGAGCTGCGCGGCCGCCCGTATGGGCTGGGTCCGCGCGTGCCGCTGTACGTGATCTCGCCCTGGAGCCGCGGCGGCTGGGTCGATTCGCAGGTCTACGACCACACCTCGGTCATTCGACTGATCGAACGCCGCTTTGGTGTGGCGGCACCGGATATCTCGCCGTGGCGCCGCGCCGTGTGCGGCGACCTCAGCAACGCCTTCGACTTTGCCCAGCGCGATACCCGGCCGTTCGTCCGCGGCCTGCCGGACGTCAGCGCAGTGGCGGCACGTGCTGCTGCTTTGCCGGGACGCACCGTGCCCGCGCTGCCGGAGGGGCTGAAGCCGGCGAAACAGGAAAGCGGTGTACGCCCGGCGCGTGCCCTGCCCTATCGCCCACAGGCGTCGTTGGCGGCGGTCGACGCCTCGGGCGTGGATCTGACGCTGTCCTGCGATGGTGCGGCGGCCGTACTGCACGTCTACGACCGGCTGCGGCTGGAGGCGGTGCCCCGCCGCTACACGCTGGTCCCGGGCGTGCCGCTGCGCGAGCGCTGGCCGCTGGACGCCCAGGGTCGCTATGACCTGTGGCTGCTTGGGCCGAACGGCTTCCATCGTCACTTCCAGGGTGCGGCCAGGACGCCTGCCGTGCAGGCGTCGATTGATCACGCGGATGGCCAACTGCGGCTGCACCTGCGCAACCTGGAGGACAGCGCACAGCCGCTGCGCATGCAGGCTGGCGCCTATGCCGGGCACATGCCAGAGCAGATGCTGGCACTGCCGGCGCGCGCGGAAACGACGGTGGCCTGGGACGCGGCACTCACGGCAGGCTGGTACGACCTGCGCGTCAGCGCGGGTGAGAGTGTGCTGCGTCTGGCGGGCCGCGCCGAGGATGGTCGCCCCGGCACCAGTGACCCGGCGATGGGCGCCGAACCGCTGCGGTTCGAGCACGATTGAGGAATCCCCTGTAGAGCCGAGCCCACGCTCGGCTGCTTCTCGCCCTGGTCGCATCGCCCCGAAAAAGCAGCCGAGCGTAGGCTCGGCTCGACAGCACAGACCGGTAGATTCAGGCCTCCTGCAGCCCCGGCCGGCCGTGCTCCACCGCGTAGCGCTTCCAGCTCTGCACGGTACCGTTCGGCCGCATCACCGTATCCAGCGTCTTCATGTCGCCGATCCACGCATCACGGGTGACATCGCACAGCACATAGCCACGCTTGTCGGTGGTCGCCTTCAGATTTGGGCTGTGCGCAAGCTGGTTGCGGGCGTAAGCGTCCATGCCCTGGCCATCGGCACCGGACGTGATCGAAGTAGCAAGGAACTCGCTGGAGACCACGCCCGAATCACGATGGTCCTGCACCAGGTCGCTGGCGTAATGCCGGTGCGCGTCGCCACAGGCGGTCACCACGTTGCCGAAGCCGACCTTCTGGATGTGGTCGAGCAGGCGCCGGCGGCTGTCCAGGTAGCCCGACCACTGGTCATCGGACGACTGCACCACCCCGTCCTTCTCGCGCATGTAGTTGCCCAGCGCCACCTGGTGGGCGATGGTGTGCCAGCGCGGCGCGGCATCGGCCAGTCCATTGAACAGCCAGCGCTCCTGCTTCGCACCGACGATGCTGCGCTCCGGTGATTCCACGTCCTCACGCAGCGCAATGTTCACCTGCTTGCTGCGGTACTGGCGGGTGTCGAGCAGGTGCAGGTCCATCAGCGTGCCGTAGCGTGCGCGCCGGTACAGCTGCATGTGGCCGTCGCGCGGGAAGGCCGAACGGCGCAGCGGCATGTTCTCGTAGTACGCCTGGAACGCCTGCGCACGGCGAAGCAGGAACACCTCGCTGGGCGTATCGTCCTGGTCCTCGGCGCCGGCCCAGTTGTTGTCCACTTCATGGTCATCGAAGGTGACGAACCAGGGGGCCGACGCGTGCGCGGCCTGCAGGTCGGCGTCGCTCTTGTACTGGGCGTAGCGTCGACGGTAATCGTCGAGGGTGTAGGTCTGCGGCCCGACATGATTGCGCAGGTTGGTGAACGGCTGGCCGTTCATCTTCCGCAGGCCTGGCTGGCTTTCGCCCTCGTAGATGTAATCACCGTAGTGGAAGACGAAGTCCAGCGGTTCCTCGGCGATGCGCCGCCACGCGGTGTAGTGGCCCTCTTCGTAGTGCTGGCAGCCGGCCACCACAAAGCGCACGCGATCCACCGCCGCCGTGGCCGCAGGCAGCGTGCGGGTACAACCGACTGCACTGGCGTGACCTCCAACGGTGAAGCGGTACCAGTAGGGCCGTCCGGGCGCCAATCCGTCCAGTTCCACGTGCACCGCGTGGCCGAGTTCGGGATGCGCGAGCGCCGAACCCTGGCGTACCACCTTGCGCATGCCTTCATCCGCTGCCAGTTGCCATTCGACCACCATCGGCCGGGCCGGCATGCCACCGCCGAACACCAGCGGCTCGGTCGCCAGCCGCGTCCACAGCACCATGCCATCGGCGGACGGATCACCCGAGGCCACGCCCAGCGTGAACGGTGTGCTGGCAAAGCGTGGCGAAGCCAGCAGGTTGCGCGGGTTCAGCGCGGTGGCATCAACCTGCGCGGCCAGCGCGCGTGCCGTGCCCATCCAGGCGCCGGCGGTGGACAGGCCGGCCAGGGCCAGGAATCGCCTGCGATTGATCGTGTCCACGGCTGCGCCCTCAGTTGTAGATGATGTGGAAGTAGAAGAAGCGGCCGTAGTCGTCGATCTCGGTGCGGAAGCGCCCGTTCGGACCGGTGCTGTAGGTCGGCTGGGTGTTGAACAGGTTCTTGGCCTCGTACTTCAGCGTCACGTGCCTGCTGACCTTGTGGCTGAAGGCCATGTTGAAGGTCATGTACGGGTCGTAGTACGAGTCCAGCCACTGGGTATCGCCGAAATCGACCAGCATCCGGCTGCGATAGGTTCCGGACAGGCGCAGTTGCGAGCTCCTCCACGGCATGCGCCAGATCACCGAGCCATTGAGCGACCAGTCCGGCTGGTACAGCAGGCGGTCCAGGCGCCGCTCGGTGCCATCGGTGATGCGGTAGTTGGTGCGGCCTTCCAGCCGCGTGGCGTTGAAATACATGTCGAAGCGCTGGCGGCCCCACCGCAGGTTGCGGTTGGCCACCGCGAACTCGACGCCATGCAGCGTGGACTCATCGGTGTTCATCGGCTGGGTCACCCGGTAACGGGTGTCGCCCACGTTCTCGAAGGTGGTCAGGGTGTAGATGTCGTCCTTGATCACCTTGTCGAACAGCGCCACAGAAACCAGGCCGTTGTTGCCGTTGAAGTACAGATCCCAGGCCAGGTCGAGGTTGGTGGAACGGCGCGGCTGCAGGTCCGCATTGCCCTGCTTGATGGTGCAGAAGCCCCTGCCTTCCTCGTCGTCGCCACAACTGGTGCTGGTGGCCTGGGCGATGTTGCTCGGCGTCGGCCGGCCCAGCGTGCGGCTTGCAGAGAAGCGCAGGCGCTGGTCCTCGCTCAGCTTGAAGGTCGCGTTCAACGAAGGAAGCAGGTTGTTGTAGCCGCCACTGGTCGTGCGGAACGCCGGACTGTAGGTGGTGCCACCGTCATCGCTGAACGGGCTGTACGCATCGAAGCGGGTGTGGTCGTAGCGCAGGCCGCCGATCAGCAGCAGCCGGTCCCACGCGTAGTGCGCGGACACATAGGCGTTGGTGATGTCCTCCACGTACTTGTAGTCGCTGGTGAAGTTGGCATTGGGATACGCCGCATTGTTGTTGCCCAGTTTCGGCAGCAGTTGCTCGTTCCACTTGCGGTTGTCGATCAGCGGGAAGCCCGGCACGCTGCCCAGCAGCGTCGAACCCGGATACAGGTAATCGTTGAGCGTGGCACTGCTCTTGAAGTAGTCGAAGTCGATGTCCTGCCAGATCTTCAGGTGGCGGTATTCGGCGCCGGCGCCCAGGCCGAAGCCCCGCGCATCGGCGTCGATGTTGTAGCTGACGTCGGCGCGCAGGTTATCGATGCTCTCCCTGGCGTTGCGGGGGGAGACGTAGGCCTGCGCAGGATTGAGCTTGAACGCGGAGCTGGTCAGCAGGCTGGAATCGGATACCGCCACCGCGTTGGGGAACCCGTGGCTGTCGTTCTCGTAGTCGACGAACAGATTGCTGGGGTAGGCGCGCACGCCCCAGTAGACCTGGTTGTTGTGGAAGGTCTCTTCGGTATGGCCGCCACGCAGGGTCAGCCGCGAACGCTCGCCGATGTCCCAGTTGAAGCTGGCGATCGCGCCCCGGTTGCTGCGGTCCCAACGGTCGTGGCGGTTCTTGATGTAGATGCTGTTGATCTGGGTGGTGCCGCTGTCCTCGGTCTGGTTGCGGATCGGGAACTTGGCATTGCCATACAGATCGGTCTTGTTCATCGTCGAGTTCTCGTAGAACCGGTACGAGTACAGCAGCAGCGATGCGTAGAGCGGGTCATCCGAGGGCTTCCACTCAAGCTTGGCGGAGCCGCCGAAATTGGTGATGAAGTTGGTATAGGTGCCGGTGCTGAAGTTGCCAGGCGCGCGCAGCCCGTTCCAGCCCTTGGCTTCGTCCGGCCCGGTGGTGCCGTCGGTGAGGTACTTGCCAGCGTCGTTGTAGTAGTAGTTCGACTCCACCCAGCGCTTGACGCTGTTGCGCGAGCGTTGCTCGTAGCGGGCCACCGCGACGATGCCGAATTCCTGGTCGGCGCCGAACGGGCTGGAGAACACCATCTTGGCGCTCTTGCCGAAGTGACCGAGCGTCTCGTGGTTGCCGCCAGCGCTGCGCTCGACGTTGGTCTCGGCGGTGGAATAGATGCCTGCCACATCGGCAAACACGTACTTGCCGGACCGGTCGAAGGCACTGCGGCTGATGATGTCGATCACACCGCCGATCGCGTCCGGTGCCTGCTCCGCACTGAAGCTCTTGTAGATGTCGGTGCGGGTACCGATGTCGCTGGGAATCAGCTGCAGGTTGTTCATGCGTTCACCCGACCCGCTGCCCCCCACGCTCGCAATGGCGATGCCATCGATGGTGGTGTAGTTGAGATTGGCCTGCACGCCGCGCACGGTCACGTAGCGAGGCTCGCCGGCATCTTCCACCGCACTCAGGCCGGGCGCGGCCATCAGGCTTTCGGCCAGGGTTTCGTCGCCGTAGCTGTCCATCTCATCGTAGACCACCGAATCCTTGATCACCGGCGAGGTCTTCTTCTGGTCGATCACCTCATGCGCGGCAATCACCTTCACCGTGCCCAGCGTCGGCGCGACCATCGCCTCGGCTTCGCGCGGCTTCGGTACGGCTGGCTTCGGCGCGTCGTGCACGGGGGTCGGGTCGATGGCGATGACATTGCCATCCACCACGGTATAGCCCAGTCCGCTCCCCGCCAGCAGTGCATCCAGCGCCTGCCTGACGGTGGCACCGCGCGGCACCGCACCGGCCATGCGGGCATCGCCATCGGCCGAGTACAGGAACTGGACGCCGGAACTGCGCGACAGCTGCTCCAGCGCGCGCGCCAACGGCTGTGCCGCGATCGGCGTGGACACGCGCGCCTGCAGGCCATCGGGCGCGGCAGCGACGGCCGGTGCCACGCTACAGGGAGACAGGGCGAGGATGATCGACAGGTAGAGCGTGTTGCGCATCACGGGTCCTTGCAGGAGAGAAGACAGCAGGCGCCGCTGCGTGGTTCGGCAGCGGCTTCTCCCATGTAAGAGCCCGCGTCTGCCGAAGTGGAGAACGCGGATTCGATGAATTTTTTCTGACAGCCCGCGCCCACACGGGTTCAGCGGCTGCCGACCCGCACCGTATCGCCCTCGCGCCGCACCACGAAACGCGGGTCGCGTTCGAGGAAGGCCTGCAGCGCACCGATGCGATGCGCATCGAGACTGCCGGACAACCGCGCCGATGCCGCGCCTTCATCCAGCACGCGTACCTGCACCTGGTTGTGCCGATTGAAGGCAGCAGCCACTTCGTCCAGGCGCTCGTCAAGGAAGGACACTTTGCGCTGCTGCCAGTCCAGCAGCATCGACAGTGGCATGTCCAATGACTCCACCGCATGGCTGCGCGCGTCGACCTGCACCACCCGGCCCTGCCCCAACTGCGCCAGGCGGTGGGCGCCCGCGCCCTGGCTCCAGACCTCGACCTCGCCGGAAACCACACCGATGCGCGTGCTCTGCAGCCGTCGCGACACGTCGAAGACGGTGCCGATGTCTCGGATCTCCAGGCCGTTCACTTTCACCTCGAATGGACGGCGGTCGCGGGCGATGTCGAACGTGGCCTCACCCTGCAGCAGCTCCACCTGGCGACCGAACCAGCCCATGCGCACCCGCAGGCGACTGTCCGCGTTCAGTCGCACCTGGGTCTGGTCAGGCAGCACCAGGTCGCGCAGTTCGGCGTGACCGGTGCCATGGATCTGCTCGCTCGGCATCATCCAGGGCAGCAGGCCTGCGGCCAGAACGCCGATGCAGGCCGCCGCCATCCTCCAGCGCGCGCGGCCGTAGCGTGGCGTGGTGCCCGTCGGCGCTGGTGCAGTGCCGAACAGGGGCACGACCTTCGCCGACACCGGCGATGCCACCGGCAACGCTCCGGGCACCTGCGACTGCAGCGCCTCGCCCACCTGCCGGTGCAACGCGAGAGCACGCAGGTAGGCGCGCACATGCTCGGGCGAGCGCTTCATCCATTCCAGCAACGCAGCGCGTCCCGCTGCATCCAGCGTTCCCTCGCGATTGCACAGGAACCAGTGCGCCGCCTCACGGGCGACCTGGTCGTCCAGCCACCGCGATGGATCCCGGTTCATGCGCGCTCCCTGGCGCGCAGCGCCTTCCTGCAGGCTTCCAGCCCCTTGCCGATGTGCTTGCGCACCATGTGCACCGACACCTGCAGCTGCTGGCTGATTCCGGGGCAGTCCAGCCCGTCGCGGTAGTGCAGTTCCATCACCCGCCGGGTGGTCGCCGGCAGCTGCTCGATGGTGCTGCGGATGTCGTTCCAGCGCTGTGCGCGTTCGAACTCGCCTTCGATGTCTTCTTCGCTCTTCAATACTTCGGCCAGCAGATCGACGTCTTCCAGTGGCGGCAACGACGAGCGTGCGCGTGCATGCTCGCGCGCCAGGTTGGCGGCCACGGTGAACAGGTAGGCTTCCGGATTCTCGACCGCATCGGCGTGCTCGCCGGTGCTGCGCAGCAGGCGCAGGTAGACCTCCTGTGCCAGGTCTTCGGCATCCTCGCGGGCCGAGCCGCGGCGCAGGAAGAAGCCACGCAGCAGCCGGCGCCGCAGTTCGTAGCGCTGCTCCCAGATCCTCACGCTGTTCACGGCCGGCCAACCCTCCGCAGGCTGGAAAGCCCCGCAGGGTGACGGTCGTCGATGACAGGGGCGTTTCAGCGAGCGGCGGGCAACCGCTAGACTGCCGCCCCCGCCACCGCGGCGACCCGCACAAGGAGTGCTCCAATGAACGCACGCACCGCCATCAATACCCTCAGCAGCCTGCTGTTCCTGCTGCTGGTTGCGCACACCACGGCCTACCAGCAGCAGATGTGGCCGCCCAGCCGGGTCGTCCACGTGCATCCGGTCGTCGTCGCCCTCGCCTACGCGCTTGGGCTGCTGACGCTGCTGCTGTGGATCGCCGGCCCGCGTGCGCCGGAGACCACCCAGCGGCTGGCGCGCGGGCTGCCCATCGTTGCCTGGTGCCTGCTGGCCATCGGCGTGGCGATCATTCCGGTGTTCTTTCCCGGCCTGCTCCCGGGCTGATCGGTTGGCACGACCGGCGCACTGCCGATGATACGGCGCGCGGCGCCAACCCCGGCTTTGCAGAGACCCAAGCCCGCGCCGCCTATCGACGCCGGCTGCGCGGGCCTAGGCTGGCGCTCTCGGTGACCGCCACGGTCGCCCTTCGCGTCACGGCCCCGCCGTTGCGACCCCGCTCCAGTGCTGTGCGCCCTGCCGGTGTTGTCGCCCCGGTGGATGTCCGACCGGCGCCCTCTGGAGACAGCCATGAACCCAACCCCGATCCCCTTCGATACCGACCCGCTGGAGACACGCGAGTGGCGTGAATCGCTGGAGGCGGTGATGCAGGCCGGCGGACGGCCGCGCGCGCACTACCTCATCGACCAGCTGAGCGAGCTGGACACCCAGCAGCACGGCGATCTGCATGCCCGTGCCTGGACCGCCTACGTCAACACCATCCCGCCCGAGCGCCAGCCGGCCTACCCCGGTGACCTGGCCATCGAGCGCCGCCTGAACGCGATGATCCGCTGGAACGCGATGGTGATGGTGCTGCGTGCCGGCAAGCACTCGAACGTCGGCGGCCACATCGCCACCTACCAGTCGGCAGCGGTGCTGTACGACGTGGGCTTCGACCACTTCTTCCGTGGCCGCACCGATACCTTCGACGGCGACCTGATCTACATCCAGGGCCATTCGGCACCCGGCATCTATGGCCGCGCTTACGTGGAAGGCCGTATCGACGCGGCAACGATGGGCAATTTCCGCCGCGAAGCCTATCGCGAGGGCCTGTCTTCATACCCACATCCGCGCCTGATGCCGGAGTTCTGGCAGTTCCCCACCGTATCGATGGGACTGGGCCCACTCACCGCCGCCTACCAGGCGCGCTACATGCGCTACCTGGAGTACCGCGGCCTGAAAGAACACCAGGGGCGCAAGGTCTGGGCCTTCCTTGGCGACGGCGAGATGGACCAGCCCGAGTCGCTTGCGGCGATCTCGCTGGCCGGCCGCGAGCGGCTGGACAACATCGTGTTCGTGGTCAACTGCAACCTGCAGCGGCTGGACGGGCCGGTGCGCGGCAATGCCAAGGTCATCCAGGAGCTGGAAGGCACCTTCCGCGCGGCCGGCTGGAACGTGATCAAACTGATCTGGGGCAGTGGCTGGGACGACCTGCTGGCCCGTGACCACGACGGCCTGCTGCGCCGGCGCATGATGGAATGCGTGGACGGCGACTACCAGACCTTCAAGTCGCAGAATGGCGCCTACGTGCGCGAGCATTTCTTCGGCCGCTATCCCGAGCTGCTGGAGCGGGTCGCACACATGAGCGACGACGACATCTGGGCGCTGGCACGTGGCGGCCACGATCCGCAGAAGGTGTTCGCCGCCTACCAGCAGGCAGTGCAGACCCGCGGCCGCCCGACCGTGATCCTGGCCAAGACGGTCAAGGGTTTCGGCATGGGCGAAGCCGGCGAAGGCCAGAACATCAACCACCAGCTGAAGAAGATGAGCGCCGACGCGGTGCGCGCCTTCCGCGACCGCTTCAACCTGCCGGTCAGCGACGAGCAGCTGGAGGAAATGCCGTATCTGCGCCCTGAGCCGGGCAGCCCCGAGGCCGCCTACTTCGCCGGGCGCCGCCGCATCCAGGGCGGCCAGCTACCTGCGCGCCTGGCCAGGGTCGATCCGCTGCCGCTGCCGCCGCTGTCGATCTTCAACACCCAGCTGCAGGGCAGCGGCGATCGCGGCCAGTCCACCACCATGGGCTTCGTGCGTATCCTCACCAGCCTGCTGAAGGACCCGGAACTGGGCAAGCGGGTGATTCCGATCGTGCCCGATGAATCGCGCACCTTCGGCATGGAAGGCCTGTTCCGCCAGATCGGCATCCACTCCTATCTGGGCCAGCTGTACACCCCGCAGGACGCCGGCCAGCTGAGCTACTACAAGGAAGCCAAGGACGGCCAGATCCTGCAGGAAGGCATCAACGAATCCGGAGCGATCTGCTCGTGGATTGCCGCCGGCACCGCCTACAGCAACCATGGCCTGGCCACGATCCCGTTCTACATCTTCTATTCGATGTTCGGCCTGCAGCGCGTCGGCGATCTGGCCTGGGCCGCTGCCGACGCGCGTACGCGTGGCTTCCTGCTCGGCGCCACCTCGGGCCGTACCACGCTGATGGGCGAAGGCCTGCAGCACGACGACGGCCACAGCCACGTGCTGTCGTCGGTGATCCCCAGCTGCGTGTCCTACGACCCGACCTACACCTACGAGCTGGCGGTGATCATCCACGACGGCCTGCGCCGCATGTATGTCGAGCAGGAAGACATCTACTACTACATCACCGTGCTCAACGAGAACTACCCGCAGCCGGCACTGCCCGAAGGCGCCGAGGCCGGCATCCTGAAGGGCCTGTACCTGCTGCATCCGGCAGCCGCCGACAACGCTTCGCAGCCGCGCGTGCAGCTGATGGGCAGCGGCGCGATCCTGCGCGAGGTGGAAGCCGCGGCCGACCTGCTGCTGCAGGACTTCGGCATCGCCAGCGATGTGTGGAGCGCGACCAGCCTGACCGAACTGCGCCGCGACGGGCTGGCCGCTGAGCGCTGGAACCTGCTGCATCCGGCCGAGGAACCGCGCGTACCCTACGTGCAGCAGTGCCTGCAGGGCCATGAAGGCCCGGTGGTGGTGGCCACCGACTACATGAAGATCGTCGGCGACCAGATCCGCCCCTTCATCAACGACCGGCGCTTCATCGCGCTGGGTACCGATGGCTTCGGCCGCTCGGATACACGGGAAGCGCTGCGCACGTTCTTCGAAGTGGATCGCCACTTCATCGTGCTGGCCGCCCTGAAGGCCCTGGCCGACGAAGGCCGCATCGAGCGCTCGCGGATGCAGGACGCCATCGACAGGTACCGCATCGACACCGGCAAGCGCGACCCGGCCACAGTGTAAGACAGCCCTGCTCACTACGCCCGTCGCGGGCGTGGTGAACGCCGCAACGCTACGGCATGCGCTTGAACAGGTTGGTCTGCAGGATCGGTGTACCGTCGTGGGCGTAGAACGCCTTGGTCTCGGTCATCGTCGCGTGGTCATCGGCCACCGTGTAGATGCGGGTGGAGGCCGGGGTGCCGTGGTCCACCAGCTGCATCACCAGCGTATTCGGGGCCGGCAGTTTCAGGTTGGCCCTGTCCGCGCCGTAGGTGCCGGACAAGGCACCCGGCGTGCCATCCAGGGCCAACGTGCCGTCGGACTTCATGGTCTTGCCGTCGTGCAGGACGATGTCCACGTGCGAGCTCCAGCGGCCACCCCCGGCATCCCTGAACTCCAGCACCACCCGCTTCGGGCGCTGCGCTTCGGGTAATGCCGAGGTCGCTGTATCCAGCGACCAGCGCCCCAGCAGCGGCGACGGGGATGCCTCCCCGGCCAGTGCCGACGCGATCGGCAGCGAGCACGCACACAACAACACCGCGGACAACAGCTTCATACGTTGCTCCGTTCCAGTGGAGAAGGCACTGCATTGACGGGTGGCGGGGGCACCGCCTCGGATCGTGCACGGCATCGGCGGGCCGCGCAAGGCGCGGGCGACACGCGCCGCCCCCCCTTCTTGTCCACCCAAATAGTTACGTTATAACATTTCACTTCACCTTCACGGATCGCATCATGCGTCGCCACCTGCTTGCCTCAGCCATTCTGTTCGCCGTCCACACCGCCCACGCTGCGGACGCGCCCACCCTTCCTACCCTCCAGGTCCAGGCCGCCCCGCCCTCGCGCATCGACAGCCGGGCCACGGTCGACCATCCGCAGGCCCAGAACCGCACCCTCGGCAACCTGCTCGAACATGTCTCCGGCGTGCAGAGCAGTGCCTTCGGGCCGAACGCGGGTGCCCCGGTCATCCGCAGCCTCAGCGGCAACCGCGTGCAGATCCTGCAGGACGGCCAGTCCATCCTCGGCATGAACGCGATCAGCGGCGACATCAACATTCCGTTCGATCCCCTGTTCGTGCGCAGCGTCACCGTCAACAAGTCCTCGGACACCGTGCGCTATGGCGGCAATGCGATCGGCGGCAGCGTGGACATCGATTCGGGCCTGATCTCGCGCAGCATGGAGGACAAGGACCAGTCGATGGAACTGGTCCTGCGCAAGGGCTTCAATGCTGCCGACGCGCAGGGCTTCCGCATGAACTTCAACAACCAGCGCAACCTCTCGACCAACCTGCAGGTCTCGCGCCAGCGCATCTCGCACTACGACATCCCCGGCAACAGCAAGGCCGCCGTCTGCAACACCCGCCTGTTCCCGCCGACCGGCGGCGTCAACTCGGCGCTGGCCGACAGCTGCCAGAAGGAGGCACGCGTCCAGCAGATCTACAACAAGGCCTCGCAGCCCTACATCGACCAGTTCATGACCGAGAATCCTGACTGGGCCGATGGCGATTTCTCGTTCTACACCAACAGCCCGACCTCGGTCTGGCAGCGCCGCACCTATATCAACCCGGTCAACCCGGCCTATGTCGCTGGCACGCCGTCGTATGTGCAGAAGCAGATCAACAACGATGTAACGCCCGATTACCATCACCGGCTGGGCAACAGCTATGCGCGCAGTTCGCAGGTGGCCGCCGGCTCGACCCTGTTCTTCGATCGCGGCTACGTCGGTGTCAGCATCGATGCCAAGGACAGCGAGTACGGCGTGCCGGGCTTTTCGATGCAGAACCTGTCATTCGGTTCGAACTACGCCGACGGCCTGCCGGTGGGCGTAGTGATCAGGCAGGAGCGCTACGCGCTGGAAGCCCTGCTGCGCGATCCGCTGCCGTGGTTCGAGCGTGCGGAACTCCGGGTTTCCAGGCTGGACAACACTTCGGGCGAGCGGCTGGGCGCCACCAGGGCCAACGACTACGATTTCGAGAGCACCCAGGCCGAAATGCTGCTCAGCCATCAACGCATCGGCCCGCTCAGCGGCCTGCTCGGCTTCAGCCACCAGTCGCGTGACGTCACCGGCAGCGGCTCGCAGCGCTACCTGCCTGACGTCGACACCCGCAGCAATGCGGTGTTCCTGAAGGAAACGCTGGACTTCGGTTGGGTCGCGTTCGATGCCGGCGTACGCCAGGAGCGGACCGATCACACGCTTCAGCCCAGCCGCTTCAAGACCGCGCGCAATGCCGCCAACACGAAACTGCAGGATCGCGCCTACCGGCTCAACAGCTACAGCCTGGGTTCCTATGTGGAGCTAGGCCCCTTGTTCGCCGCCAAGCTGCGCTACGCGTCCTCGCAGCGCGCACCGGAGATCAACGAACTGTATGCCAGCAACGCGCACTATTCGGTGATGACCCAGGAAGAAGGCAACCAGAACCTGGAGCCAGAGCACGCGAAGAATCTCGAACTGACCGGCCTGTTCCACCTCGGTGGTTTCGAACTGTCGGCCACCGCCTACCGGATGAAGTACGAGAACTATCTCTACCTTGGCTACTCCGGCCTGCAGACCGCCAACCGCCTTCCGTTGAAGTACTGGAAGCAGACCGACACCACGGTGAAGGGGTTCGAGATCGACGCATCGCAGGCACTGGATCTGGGTCGATACGGCACATTGAACGTCTCCGCCTTCGCCGACCTGGTGAAGAACAAGGCCGACCACCCTGATTCACTGCGCGCCCACAACGATGGCGAGTACCTGCCGAACATGCCGACCAACCGCTACGGTGCCAGCCTGCAGTGGCAGCGCCAAGGCTGGAAGGCGCAACTCTCCAGCACGTACTACGGCACGCAGAAATACCTCGGCCGCAACGTCAGCGAAGAAGTGCCGCTGGATGCATTCAACCTGGTCGACCTGCAGGTCAGCCGTGAACTTCCGGTGCGCAACAGTTACGTCGCCGGCATGGAGGTGTTCGTCAACGGCAGCAACCTGCTCAATGAGGAAGCGCGTCCACACAACTCGCCGCTGAAATACATCGCGCCGTTGCCGGGGCGTGGTTTCCAGGTCGGTGTGACGGTACGGCTCTGAAGACCGGCCATAAAGAAAAACGCCTGCAGATCGAGGATCTGCAGGCGCTTCTTTGTATCTGGCGGAGTGAGAGGGATTCGAACCCTCGATAGAGCTTTTGACCCTATACTCCCTTAGCAGGGGAGCCCCTTCGGCCACTCGGGCATCACTCCGGGGTTTTCTCCGCGTCTGGTGCGGTGCACCTCAGCGGGGCGTGAATCATAACGTTAATCGAGTGCGAAGGTAAAGCGTTATTCGGCAGAATTTTCGCTGCCGGTGCCACCGGCTTCGTCACCGCGCTGGATGCGCTGATAGATCTCTTCGCGGTGCACAGCGACGTCCTTCGGTGCAGTGATGCCGATACGCACCTGGTTACCCTTGACGCCAAGCACGGTGACGCTCACCGAGTCACCGATCATCAGGGTTTCGCCGACGCGGCGAGTCAGGATCAACATTTTTGTAAGTCTCCATGGAACCGTGTGGAAGGGTATCCCCCACCGGCTTGACGCTCCGTCAAGAAGCGCTACCACGACAAAGGGAAAAGATTCGCAATGGTACCGTCAGCCGTCCCGCTCCTACAAGGAGGGGGACGGCTGGGTTCATCACAGGCGGGGGCTGACCCATTCGACGACTGCAGCCAGCGCAGTGGCAAGGGCGGGCCCGTCCTCACCACCACCCTGGGCGAGGTCCGGGCGTCCGCCGCCCTTGCCCCCGATCTGACTGGCAATGTGGGACAACAGTTCCCCGGCCTTGACCTTGCCCATTGCGCTGCCGTTCACGCCGGCCACCAGGGCCGCCTTGCCGTCCTGGGCGCCGGCCAGCACGATCACCGCGTCGCCCAGCTGCTGCTTCAGGCGGTCCATGGCATCGCGCAGGGCCTTGGCGTCAAAGCCTTCCAGGCGGGCGGCCAGCACCTTCACACCGGCAACCTCGACCGCCTGGCCGGACAGGTCGGCGGTAGCGCCGGCGGCGACCTTGGCCTTCACCGCCTCCAGTTCGCGCTCCAACTGCTTCTGGCGCTGGCCGAGGGCACGGATCTTCTCGACCACGTCGGCGGCGCTGCCACCGAGCAGTTCGGCGGCTTCGGCCAGGCGGGCCTCCTCGGCGTCCACGTAATCCAGGGCGCCCTGGCCGGTGACCGCCTCGATACGGCGCACGCCGGCCGAGACACCGCCCTCGGAGGTGATCTTGAACAGGCCGATGTCGCCGGTACGGTTGACGTGGGTACCACCGCACAGCTCGGTGGAGTAGTCACCCATCTTCAGCACGCGCACGTGCTCGCCATACTTCTCGCCGAACAGGGCCATCGCGCCGAAGTCCAGCGCTTCCTGCATGCCCATGGTGTGGACTTCGGCCGCGTTGTTGGCGCGCACCTGCTGGTTGACCTTGCGCTCGATCAGCGCCAGTTCTTCCGCGCTGATCGGCTGGAAGTGCGAGAAGTCGAAACGCAGGCGGTCCGGAGCGACCAGCGAGCCCTTCTGCTGCACGTGCGTGCCCAGCACTTCGCGCAGGGCGGCATGCAGCAGGTGCGTTGCCGAGTGGTTGAGGATGGTGGCGCCGCGGCGCTCGCCATCGACCTGGCCGGCGAGCACGTCGCCGACCTTCAGGCCGCCTTCGGACAGGGTGCCGACATGGCCATGGAACTGGCCGGCGAACTTCTGGGTGTCTTCCACTGCCAGGCGCACGCCGTTGCCGGCAAGCACGCCCGTGTCGCCGACCTGGCCGCCGGACTCGGCATAGAACGGCGTCTGGTCGGTGATCACGATGACCGCGTCCCCGGCCGCGGCCGACTGCACCGGACGGCCGTCCTTGAGCAGGGCCAGTACGGTCAGGCCATCGGCCTGCAGGCGGTCATAGCCGAGGAAGCGGGTCGGGCTGAGCGTCGCCACCAGCTCGGCAGGCAGGCTCACGCCGCCGCCGAACTTGCCGGCCGCACGGGCGGTTTCGCGCTGCTGCTCCATTGCGGCATCGAAGCCGGCGATGTCGACGGTCAGGTCGCGCTCGCGGGCGATGTCCTGGGTCAGGTCGAGCGGGAAACCGTAGGTGTCGTACAGGCGGAAGGCGTCAACGCCCGGGATCACGCCGTTGCTGGCCTTGCCGGCCACGTCCTCGAAGATCTTCATGCCGGCATCGAGGGTTTCGGCAAAACGTTCTTCCTCGGCCTGCAGCGCACGGGTGACGGTGTCCACCGCCGCCGGCAGTTCCGGATAGGCCTCGCCCATCTGCTCGACCAGGGTCGGCACCAGCTTGCTGAAGAACGGCTGGCGCACGCCCAGCATCCAGCCGTGGCGCAGGGCGCGGCGGATGATACGGCGCAGCACGTAGCCACGGCCTTCGTTGGACGGCAGCACGCCGTCGACGATCAGGAACGAGCAGGCGCGGATGTGATCGGCGATCACGCGCAGCGACTTGTTCTCCAGGTCGGCGGTGCCGGTCAGCTCGGCGGCCTTGCGGATCAGCGCCTGGAACAGGTCGATCTCGTAGTTGGTGTGCACGTGCTGCAGGATCGCCGCCAGGCGCTCCAGGCCCATGCCGGTGTCCACGCACGGCGCCGGCAGCGGCACCAGGGAGCCGTCCGGCTGGCGGTCGAACTGCATGAACACGAGGTTCCAGATCTCGATGAAGCGATCGCCGTCTTCATCCGGGGAGCCCGGAGGGCCGCCGGCGATGTGGTCGCCGTGGTCGTAGAAGATCTCGGTGCACGGGCCGCACGGGCCGGTGTCGGCCATCTGCCAGAAGTTGTCCGAGGCGAACGGTGCGCCCTTGTTGTCGCCGATGCGCACGATGCGCTCTTCCGGCACACCGACCATGTCGCGCCACAGCGCGTAGGCTTCGTCGTCGGTCTGGTACACGGTGACCAGCAGGCGCTCGGCCGGCAGCTTCCAGACCTGGGTCAGCAGCTCCCAGGCCCAGGCGATCGCGTCCTTCTTGAAGTAGTCGCCGAACGACCAGTTGCCCAGCATCTCGAAGAAGGTGTGGTGGCGGGCGGTGTAGCCGACCTGGTCGAGGTCGTTGTGCTTGCCGCCCGCGCGCAGGCAGCGCTGGACGTCGGCCGCACGCACGTAGCTGCGCTTTTCCGCGCCCAGGAACACGTCCTTGAACTGCACCATGCCGGAGTTGGTGAACAGCAGGGTCGGATCGTTGCCCGGCACCAGCGGCGCCGACGGCACGATGGTGTGGCCTTTGCCCTTGAAGAATTCAAGGAAGTCGCTGCGGATCTGGGAGGTCGTGAATTTGGCGGATGCGTTCATTGGGGGCTGGCAGTCTGCGGGCCGGCGGGCCCGGACCACCGGCCGCGTTGGCCAGGGTCGCGAGGGACCGCCGAAAACCTAAAGGGTATCAGGCCCGGCGCCGCCAGTCTCAGTCATCCGGGTCATAGCGGGTCGCGCGGCGGATGCTGTCGCCGTCGAAGCCCCGCCGGGCCAGCAGATCAGCGGCCTTGCGCCGCTGCGCCAGGTCCTGCGGACCCGCCTCGCCGAAGCGCCGACGCACCAGGTCGCGGGCGTTTTCCTGCCAGTCGCCCTCATAGCTGTCCATCGCTGCGGCAATCGCGCCACTGTCCAGGCCGTGGGTGCCCAGCTCGGCACGGATATGGATCGGCCCATAACCGGTGTTGGCGCGCATCCTCACCAGGTTCTCGGCGAAACGGGTGTCGTCCTGCCAACCGGCTTCGGTCAGTTTGGCGACAGCGGCCTGCGCGGCTTCGTCTTCAATGCCGCGGGCGGTCAGCTTGCGGGTGAGTTCCTTGCGCGAATGCTCGCGGCGGACCAGCAGGCCCAGCGCACGTTGCACGGGCGTCTGCTCGCGCGGCCGGCGCTTGCGGCCGGTGGGAATGTCATCGGCGTCGGACATCGGTACTCCAAGGGTGGCGCCGTCCGTGGCGCCCTGCCCGTCCCTGGGCGATTCGAACCTGCGGGACAGGGCGACGTCACTGACGGCGCCGCCCTGCCCCACAGCAAGCCTTACTCGTCGTCGCCTTCGTCGTCGCCTTCCTCGCGGGCCGCTTCGGCCGGCTGGAACTTCTCGCGAAGCTCGGCCTCGAGCTTTGCGGCAACGGTCGGGTTGTCGCGCAGGTAGCCACGGGCATTATCCTTGCCCTGGCCGATGCGCTCTTCACCGTAGCTGTACCAGGCACCGGCCTTCTCGACCAGCTTGGCATCCACGCCCATGTCGATCAGCTCGCCTTCGCGGCTGATGCCTTCGCCATACAGGATCTCGGTGATGACCTGCTTGAACGGGGGCGCCAGCTTGTTCTTGACGACCTTGATCTTGGTCTGGTTGCCGATGATCTCGTCACCCTTCTTGATCGCGCCGATGCGGCGGATGTCCAGGCGGACCGAGGCGTAGAACTTCAGCGCATTGCCGCCGGTGGTGGTTTCCGGGCTCTGGCCCGGCATCATCACACCGATCTTCATGCGCAACTGGTTGATGAAGATCACCAGCGTGTTGGAGCGCTTGATGTTGCCGGTCAGCTTGCGCAGCGCCTGGCTCATCAGACGGGCCTGAAGGCCCGGCAGCTGGTCGCCCATCTCGCCTTCGATTTCGGCCTTCGGCGTCAGCGCGGCAACCGAGTCGATCACCAGGATGTCGACCGAACCCGAACGCACCAGCATGTCAGCGATTTCCAGCGCCTGCTCACCGGTATCCGGCTGCGACAGCAGCAGGTCGTCCACGTTCACGCCCAGCTTGGCGGCGTAGATCGGGTCCAGCGCGTGCTCGGCATCGATGAAGGCCGCAGTGCCGCCCATCTTCTGGCATTCGGCGATGGCCTGCAGGGTCAGGGTGGTCTTGCCCGAGGATTCCGGCCCGTAGATTTCGACGACACGGCCCTTCGGCAGACCGCCAATGCCCAGTGCGATGTCGAGCATCAGCGAACCGGTCGGGATGGCCTCGACGGGCTCGACCACGCGGTCGCCCATGCGCATCACCGAGCCTTTGCCGAACTGCTTCTCGATCTGGCCCAGAGCAGCAGCCAAGGCGCGCTTCTTGTTCTCGTCCATCGTATTGGTCCTTGCAGAGGTCATGTCGTTGGGGGTGCTGTCTTTGGGGGTCTTCTTTGCCATGGGTTCACTTTAAGTCGGACGTATCGCACAGGCTGAGATTCTGCCCGGCGCTCTGAAAAGAATTATCGGACATCCGTACCAACCTCAGTGGAACCAGAGAATCGCCACAAAAGACCGCGGGTAATGCGCTATGGAACAGGTCAACGGTTGGGCCGAAGCAGGCCGCAATAGAGGCCCTCGATTGCGAAGTCCTGGTCGGGCAGCACCTCGATCGGCTTGTAGTCGGGGTTGCGCGGCAGCAGGCGGATGCGGTCCTTGGCGATCTTCAGCAGCTTGACGGTGATCTCGTCATCGATGCGGGCCACCACGATCTGCCCGGAATGGGCGTCGCGGGTGCGGTGCACGCCGATCAGGTCGCCGTCGAAGATGCCCTCGTCGATCATCGAATCGCCCTGCACCTTCAGCAGGTAGTCCGGCGCCGGCGAGAAGAACACCCGGTCCAGCACCACGAAATCGTCCGAACCGATATCCGCGCCGATCGGCAGGCCGGCCGCGACCCGGCCCAGCACCGGCAGGCGCAGCACACTGTCAGGCAGGCCCGGCTCGGCCAGCGTCTCCACCGGCGGTGCCTGCACCAGGCGGATGCCGCGGGCCTGGCCGGGGATGCGACGGATCGCACCGGCCTGCTCCAGGGCTTCCAGGTGGTACTGGGCCGCGCGCACGCCCTTGAAGCCGAACGCACGTGCGATTTCAGTCTGCGACGGCGGTGCGCCATCGCTCTCGATACGCTCGGCGATCAACTGCAGGATCGCCTGCTGGGTGTCGGTCAGGTCCATGGTTAGTAGTATTACTACTAACGTTCGGATCTGCAAGTGCCGGGGCATGCTCGGCGAGCGCGAACGCCCGGCCGGGCGGCAAAGGCAAAAGCAAAGGCAGCCGACCAGCGGTCGGCTCTACGGGAATCGCTGCGCGATTCCGCGGCAAGCACGCTAAGCGTGCTTGCCGCTTCTCCAGATCGAGAACAGGATCCATACGCCGCAGAAGCCGGCGCCGATGAATCCGCATACGCCCAGCGCCAGCAACCAGCGGCTGGAAACCCCTCCGACGCTGTGCATCACGATCGACGAGCCGATGATCAGCGCGGCCGTGATCACGCCCACCACCAGTCGGTTCGCGGCTCGGTTCACCTGCTCGCCGAAGCCCTGCAGCGCGGTGGTCTCCACCTTCAGCTGGAGGCGACCACGGCGCGCCGCCTGGACCAGCTTGCGCAGGTCACGCGGCAGTTCACCGGCGAAGTCGACCAGTCCCAACAGGCTGCGGCGGCCGCGCTTGAGCAGCGCCCTGGGGGCATAACGCTGCAGCACGACCCGCTCCAGGAACGGACGCGCGGCGCTGGCCATGTCGAAATCCGGATCCAGCTGCCGGCCCATGCCTTCCAGGGTCAGGAAGGCCTTGATCATCAGGGCCAGGTCCGCCGGCAGGGTCAGGCTGTAGCTGCGCAGCAACTGGGTGATGTCGCCCAGCATCAGGCCGATGCGCAGGTCCTTCAGCGGCACGCCCCGGTACTGGTCGACGAACTGGCTGATGTCATGCTGAAGGCGGTTCTCGTCCACTTCCACGCCGCCGGCCCAGTCCAGCAGTACGTCCGCCACGCCCTGCGGGTCCTGCTCGACCAGGCCGTGCAGCAGTTGCGCGACCTGGAAGCGGCGCACTTCGGACAGCGCGCCGACCATGCCGAAGTCGATCACGCCGATGCGGCCGTCCCGTAGGTAGATGATGTTGCCGGGGTGCGGATCGGCGTGGAAGCTGCCGTCCTCCAGCACCATCTTCAGCACGATGCCGGCGCCACGCCGTGCCAGTTCGCGCCGGTCCAGGCCCGCCGCATCGACGCCGGCCAGATCGCGGCCGGGAATGCCCTCGACGAAGTCCTGCACGTTCAGGCTCTCGCAGGTCCACTGCCAGTGCACCCTCGGAATCAGTATGTCGTCACGGCCGCTGAAGTTGCGCGCGATGCGTTCGGCATTGCGGCATTCAGCAGCGAAATCCAGCTCGCGGCGCAGCGATACGGTGAACTGCTGCACGACCTCGGCCGGGCGATAGCGACGCAGGTCCGGCAACCGGGCCTCGACGATCTCGGCCAGCCGCGCCAGCAGCCGCAGGTCGGCCTCGACCACGTCGCGGATGCCGGGACGCCGCACCTTCAGCACCACCTCACGACCATCATGCAGCCGGGCGCGATGGGCCTGCGCCAGCGAGGCGGCGGCCATCGGGGTTTCATCAAGGAAGACGAATACCTCCGCCGGCGACGCGCCCAGGTCGGCTTCGAGCTGCCCGCGGATCTCGGCGTACGGCAGGGCCGGCACCGCGTTCTGCAGTTCGGACAGCTCGGCAATCCACTCCGGCGGCAACAGGTCGACGCGCGTTGCCAGCACCTGGCCAAGCTTGACGAAGGTCGGGCCAAGATCCTGCATCGCGCTGCGCACGCGCACCGGTGCGGTCATCCGCAGCAGTTCCTGGCGGTCCTCGTTCCAGTGCAGCAGGCGCCCTGCCCGCTCCAGCGTGGTGGCCAGGCCGATGCGCCGCACCACGTCGCCGAAGCCGTAGCGGATCAGGACAACGGCGATTTCCTGCAGTCGGCCCAGGTCACGGACCGTGCCCAGCGTTTCCCACATCATGCGTGCTCCGGACGGTTACCGGGGCAGCATGTCACAGCTGGGCGTCGATACCGCGCAATGCCGCCGCCACGGTTTGCCGGCGGACGGCTTCGCGGTCGCCGTCGAACTGGAACAACTCGGCGCGGGCGTAGCCGCCCCGACGCTTCCAGCCGATCCAGACGCTGCCGACCGGCTTGTCCGGGCTGCCACCGCCAGGGCCGGCGATGCCGGTCACCGCGACGGCGATGCCGGCGCCGGAGTTGACCAGTGCGCCGGACACCATCTCCAGCACGGCTTCGCGACTGACCGCGCCGAACTGCTCCAGTGTCTGCGCGCGCACGCCCAGCAGGCGCTGCTTGGCCTCGTAGCTGTAGACCACCATGCCGCAGTCGAAGAACGCCGAAGAACCGGCGATGTCGGTCATGCACTTGGCGATCCAGCCGCCACTGCAGCTCTCGGCGGTGACCAGCTGCAGCGAAGCCTGCTGCAGGCGCTGCCCGAGCGCGGCGGACTGGGCATTGAGATCGGCGTCGGTGGGGATGGACATCGGCATGACGGTGGGGTGAAGAACCCCGTTGTACCGCAGATGACAGGCGGATGTCGCGCCCCTCCGGCACGGCTGCGTTGCCGGCCAGCGGCCGGCACTCCCCGGCATCGGCCGCTAGCTCACCACTCCGGCAGTTTTTCCGGCAGCAGCGCCCGGATCGGGCCGCCATCGGCACTGGCGGCCAGCTTTTCGGCTTCGGCGACCGGCAGGTCGACCTGCAGCAGCCAGCCGTCCTCGTCGGCCTGCTCGCTGCGGATCACTTCCAGCTGATGCAGGCGCGCACGCAGGCGGCCGGCATCCGGCGGCAGGCGTAGTTCGCCGGTGACATGCTGCAGGCCCAGCCGCTTGCCCAGCACCGCCTGCAGCAGCTCCAGGCCCTGCCCGTCACGCGCGGAGATCCACACCCGTTCACGGCGCGACTCGTCCGGAATTCCGTCCTGGCCATCGTGGCGGACATCGGCACCTTCGATGCGGTCGATCTTGTTGAACACCAGCAGCTGCGGCAGATCGCCGGCACCGACCGCGGTCAGCACCTCGTCCACCTGGGCGATGCGCTCCTCGCGGTGCGGATCGGCGGCGTCGACCACGTGCAGCAGGAAATCGGCCTCGCGTGCCTCGGACAGCGTCGAGCGGAACGCGGCGACCAGATCATGCGGCAGGTCGCGGACGAAGCCGACGGTATCGGCCAGCACTACGTTGCCGCCCGGCACCGCGATGCGGCGCACGGTCGGATCCAGCGTGGCGAACAGCTGGTCGGCCGCATAGGCCTCGGCGCCGGTCATGGCGTTGAACAGGGTCGACTTGCCGGCGTTGGTGTAGCCCACCAGGGCCACGCGCGGCAGCTCGCTGCGCACACGCGCACGGCGCATCTGGGTGCGCTGCACTTCCACCTTTTCCAGGCGCTTCTGCAGCTGCTCGACCCGCTTCTGCAGCAGGCGGCGGTCGGTTTCCAGCTGGGTTTCACCCGGGCCGCGCAGGCCGATCGAACCGCCGCGCTGGCGCTCCAGGTGGGTCCAGCCGCGCACCAGCCGCGTGGCCAGGTGGCGCAGCTGCGCCAGCTCGACCTGCAGCTTGCCTTCGTGGCTGTGCGCACGCTGGGCGAAAATGTCCAGGATCAGGCCGGTACGGTCGATCACCCGGCGCTCGAGGAAGCGCTCAAGGTTGCGCTCCTGGCCCGGGCTCAACGCGTGGTTGACCAGGATCAGGTCGGCACCGCTGGCATCGGCCGCGGCCTTGATCTCGTCCAGCTTGCCGCTGCCGATCAGGGTTGACGGATTCGGACGGTCCAGGCGCGCAGTGATCGTCGCGGCGATGCTGGCCCCAGCGGAGCGGGCCAGATCACCGAATTCTTCCAGCACATCGTCTTCCAGCTTGCCGAAATGGGGCTGGATCAACAGGGCGTGCTCGCCCTTTTTCGAGCGGTCAAACATTCACCGCTCCGGTATTACTCGTCTGCTTCATCACCTGCCTGACCACCTTCACCGGACTGCACGTAACCACCACCCGGGCCGACCTTTACATTGCGTGCCGGAACCACCGTGGAAATGGCGTGCTTGTAGACCATCTGACTGACCGTGTTGCGCAGCAGGACCACGAACTGGTCGAACGACTCGATCGTGCCCTGCAGCTTGATGCCGTTCACCAGGTACACCGAAACCGGCACGCGTTCGCGCCGCAGTGCGTTCAAGAAAGGATCCTGCAGCGATTGCCCCTTGGACATTGCACACTCCTGATTATTGTTCTTATTGGGTTGCCGACGGTTGCCACGGCCCCCGAGCCGCCCGCCGACCGACGATGTTACACGGCTGGCGTCGGTTCAGCGTGCGACGAAGGTCGACACCGCGCCAGCCAGGCGCTCGTGGTCGATATGGGGGTCGAACCAGCGCGCATCAAGCTCCCCGCGCAGCCAGGTCAGCTGGCGCTTGGCCAGCTGGCGGGTGGCGAAGATCGCCTTGTCACGGAAACGGGCGGCATCGCCCTCCCCGTCCAGGTACTCCCACGCCTGGCGATAGCCGACCGCGCGCACGGCCGGCAGGTCCAGCGGCGCCTCCACTGCGGCCATTTCCGGCATGGCGCGCAACGCCCGCACCTCGTCGAGAAAGCCCTGCGCCAGCATGGCGTCGAAGCGCGCCTCGATGCGCTGGTGCAGCACCGCGCGGTCACGCGGGGCCAGGATCAGCTTGAGGGTGCGCACCGGCAGCGGCGCCACGCCAGGCCGGCGCTGCCATTCAGTGATGGGGACGCCGGTCAGGCGAAAGACCTCCAGCGCGCGCTGGATGCGTTGCGGGTCGGTGGCATGGATGCGCGCGGCCGCGGCGGGATCGACCCTGGCCAGCTCTGCATGCAGTGCCGCCCAGCCGCGCTCGGCGGCTTCGGCGGCCAGCACCGCTCGCACCCCAGGATCGGCCTCCGGCATCGGTGACAGGCCCTGCAGCAGTGCACGGAAGTACAGCCCGGTGCCACCGGCCAGGATCGGCAGCTTGCCGCGCGCCACGATGTCGGCCACGGCCCGGCCGGCATCGGCGGCGAATTCGGCCGCCGAATACGCCTGCCAGGGGTCGCGCACGTCCAGCAGATGGTGCGGCGCCTGCGCGCGCTCGGCCGCATCGGGCTTGGCCGAGCCGATGTCCAGGTGGCGGTACACCAGCGCCGAATCGACGCTCACGATCTCGCCATCCAGCTGCTGTGCCAGGGCGATCGCCGTGGCGGTCTTGCCGCTGGCGGTGGGGCCCATGACGGCGATCGCCAACGGACGCCGGTCGATGGCCATCAGTCTTCGTCCGGCCAGCGGATCGTCGGCGCGGCATCGGCACGCGGCGTCGGCACGGCCTCGACCGCCTGCCAGATCTTCAGCGCGTCGACGGTGGCCGCCACGTCATGCACGCGCACGATGCGCGCGCCGCGCTGGACCGCGATCAGGTGCGCGGCCACCGACGCCGCCACCCGCTCGGAGGGCGTGTCGCGGCCAGTGAGTTCGCCCAGGCTACGCTTGCGCGACAGGCCGGCCAGCACCGGCACGCCCAGTTCCAGGAAGCGCTCCGAGCGCGCCAGCAGGGTCATGTTGTGGGCGGTGGTCTTGCCGAAGCCGAAACCGAGGTCGATCAGCAGGTTCTTCTTCGCGATGCCAGCCATTTCCGCGGCGAACAGGCGCTGCACCAGGAAACCGTGCACCTCGGCAACCACGTCGTGGTAGTGCGGATCGGCCTGCATGTGGCCCGGCTCGCCCTGCATGTGCATCAGCACCACCGGCACACCGGCTTCGGCGGCCGCCTCCAGCGCGCCGTCCTGGCGCAGGGCGAAGATGTCGTTGATCATGCCGGCGCCAGCGGCCACGGCCGCGCGCATCACCTCCGGCTTGAAGGTGTCGATGCTGATCGGCACCCGCGTGCGCGCAGCCAACTGCTCGATCACCGGAATCACCCGACGCAGCTCTTCCTCGATCGAGACCGGCGCGGCGCCCGGGCGGGTGGATTCGCCGCCGATATCAAGCAGGTCCGCCCCCTCCTCGACCAGCTTCAGTCCATGCGCGACCGCAGCCTCGGTGGTGTCGTGCGCGCCACCATCGGAGAACGAATCGGGGGTGACGTTGACGATGCCCATGACCCGGGCACGGTCCAGGCGCAGGATGCGGCCGGCGCAATCGAGCTGGGGCGAGGTATCGAACATGGGCAATCCTGCTGGGGCAACGAGGCGTAGTTTAAGCTGCGGCCCGGACCCTCGCATGCGCGCCGTTGTTCCCGCACCCGCTTGGCCGCAGGCGCTGCGGCGCGCCCGTCCGGGCAGTGACATACGGTGGGGATGTCCGCGCCACCGAAGCGGGCACGGACATCCGAGGGTGGCGACAGCGCCCTCAGAAATCGCCGAGGCGCGCGTTGTCCGTCGGCGCGGCCAACCAGCCGGCAAGGTCTTCGCCAATGGCGCTGACGGTGCGATCGAGCACGGCACAGGACCCCTTGAAACCGCCGAACGCCCCGCCGCGGGACACGCGGCGTGCGGTCACCGTCGCGACCTGGTGGCCATCCTCGAACAGCACCCCACGCACGGCGGCGGACTTGAAGTGGCCGACGAAGGCGTTTCCTGCGCTCTGCGCTTCAACCAGCTCAAGCTTCAGTGAACGTCCGTTGCCGCTCTCGGCACCCACCGGGCCGGGCACGACGGTATTGCCGTGACGAGTAGCATGGGTGGACAGCGACTGCACCAGCGTGGTGCCGATGCTGCACTCGTTCCTGATGGCGTCGGCGATGATCGCCGAGTCCGCGAAAGGAACCGGCTGTGCGGTGCGGATGTCTGCGGCAGCGGCGGGTACGGCGATGGTTGCCAGCCCTGCGAGGGCCAGCGGAAGCAGCAGTTTCATGGTGTTCCCCTGTAATCCCGGCCTCCCCCTATGGCGGCCGTGGCCGCGCATCGTGCCGCGCGAACGGGCTGTCATGCAAGGCCCAACCCGTGCAGGCGGCGGTCGTGCTGCGCAGCGGAGATCATGCGCACGCGGCGGGAGTCACCGCCCACCGCGCAACGGTGCTGACGGGAACGCGCCCTGCCGCGGCGCCGTCAACGCCGCCGGCGCCTGCGATCCACGTACAGGGTCCTGGCGATGCTCAGCACGACGCCGACGGCGATGCCCACCACGCAGCCCAGCAGCAGGTTGTCGGCGCCCAGCCCTACGCCCACGCCGACCACGGTGGCGATGATCATTTCGGCGGTGTGGGAAATCGGTTCGGGCTTCGGGGCGGACATGCAGGCTCCAGCATCAGTTCGGTTCGGGACGGGCCGAAGGCCCGGAAACGACAAGGCCGGGTTGCCCCGGCCTCGTCTGGTGTTACGTGCAGCGGGCCGTCAATGCGATTCGGCCGGGCCTGCGATCGGCGGCAGCGGGCGGGCGTCGCCGCCCTTGTCGTTGCCACCGTCCTTGTTCGACTTGCTCCAGCCCGCCGGCGGCGGCGGATCGCGGCCTTCCATGATGGCGTCGATCTGCGGCGCGTCGATGGTCTCGTACTGCAGCAGCAGCTGCGACATCGCATGCAGCTTGTCGATGTTCTCGGTCAGCAGCTGGGTGGTGCGGGCATAGGCCTTGTCGAGGATGTTGCGCACTTCCTCGTCGATCCGGCGCGCCGTGTCGTTGGACACGCTCTTGTGCTGGGTGACCGAACGGCCCAGGAACACCTCGTCATCCTCTTCGCCATAGGCGATCGGGCCGAGCTGCTCCGACAGGCCCCACTTGGTGACCATGTTGCGAGCCATCTTGGTGGCGCGCTCGATGTCGTTGGAGGCACCGGTGGTGACCTTGTCCTCGCCGAAGATCAGCTCTTCGGCGACACGGCCGCCGTACAGGGAGCACAGCTGCGACTGGATCGCCACGCGGTTCATCGAGTACTTGTCGCCTTCCGGCAGGTACATCGTCACGCCCAGCGCACGGCCGCGCGGAATGATGGTGACCTTGTAGACCGGATCGTGCTCGGGGACCAGGCGGCCGACGATGGCGTGACCCGCTTCGTGGTACGCGGTGAGGGTCTTCTCGTCCTCGCTCATGGCCATCGAGCGGCGCTCGGCACCCATCAGGATCTTGTCGCGGGCACGGTCGAAGTGGTCCATGCGGACTTCCTTCTCGTTGCCGCGCGCGGCGAACAGGGCCGCCTCGTTGCAGAGGTTGGCCAGGTCGGCGCCGGAGAAGCCCGGAGTACCCCGCGCGATCACCATCGGCTCGACGTCGTCGGCCAGCGGCAGCTTGCGCATGTGGACCTTCAGGATGTGCTCGCGGCCCTTCACGTCCGGCAGGCCGACCACGACCTGGCGGTCGAAACGGCCCGGGCGCAGCAGCGCCGGGTCCAGCACGTCCGGACGGTTGGTGGCGGCGATCACGATCACGCCTTCACCGCCCTCGAAACCGTCCATTTCGACCAGCAGCTGGTTCAGGGTCTGCTCGCGCTCGTCATGGCCACCGCCCAGGCCGGCGCCACGATGGCGACCGACGGCGTCGATTTCGTCGATGAAGATGATGCACGGGGCATGCTTCTTGGCCTGCTCGAACATGTCGCGCACGCGGCTGGCGCCGACGCCGACGAACATTTCCACGAAGTCCGAACCGGAGATCGAGAAGAACGGCACCTTGGCTTCGCCGGCAATGGCCTTGGCCAGCAGCGTCTTGCCGGTACCCGGCGGCCCGACCATCAGCACGCCGCGCGGAATCTTGCCGCCCAGCTTGGTGAACTTCGACGGGTCGCGCAGGAAGTCGACCAGCTCGCCCACTTCTTCCTTGGCCTCGTCGCAGCCGGCGACGTCGGCGAAGGTGACCTTGATCTGGTCCTCGCCCTGCAGCTTGGCGCGCGACTTGCCGAAGGACATCGCGCCCTTGGCACCGCCACCGCCGCCCTGCATCTGGCGCATGATGAACAACCAGAAGCCGATGATCAGGATGACCGGCAGGAAATTCATCAGGATCGCGCCGAGGGAAATGCCGCTGGACGGCTCCTCCTGCACGATTTCCACGTTCTTGGTACGCAGCACGTTGATCAGGTCCCGATCGAACGGCGCGGTGATGGTGGACGACTGCCCACCACGGGTGGTGTAGGTCAGCTGGCTGGTGCCGCCGCGCATGTCGCCGCCGAAGGCGACCTTCTGCACGTTGCCACTGTCCACCTGGTCCAGGAACTGCGAGTAGGACGCACCCTGCGCGCCCGCCCCCGAGGTCTTGGGCGAGAAGCTCTGGAAGACCACCATCAGCACGACGGCGACGACCACCCATAGCAGGAGGTTCTTGGTCAAGTCGTTCATCCTCATTGGCTCCGGTGTTCCTCTCAGTGCTGGCGTTGCGTGGGGGTCGAACTTGCGTACAGTGCGAGCTTACTTCATGTGGGCGCGTTTTCCCTGACCCAAGGCATACACCTCGGGGGAGCGCTTGCGCGAGGCTTCCGGCTTGCGGATGGAGACCTTGTCGTACCGGCGGCGCATGTCGCGCACGTAGTCGTCAAAGCCCTCACCCTGGAACAGCTTGATCAGGAATGCCCCACCGGTCTTGAGGTGGTTGTCGGCAAAATCCAGGGCCAGCTCCGCCAGGTGCATCATCCGCGGCTGGTCGACCGCGCCCACACCACTCTTATTGGGGGCCATGTCCGACAGCACAAGGTCTACCGGCTGGTCCCCGAGCATGGCTTCAAACTGTGATAGGACGGCTTCTTCCCTGAAGTCACCATGAAGGAACTCCACGCCGGCCAGCGGCGGCATGTCCAGGATGTCCAGTGCCAGCACGCGACCGGTGTCGCCGATCTGTCTCCGAACCTGCTGAGACCAGCCACCGGGGGCCGCGCCAAGGTCGACCACCACCATGTGCGGCTTCAGCAGGCGGTCACGTTCGAGCAGCTCCTCGAGCTTGTAGGCGGCGCGCGAGCGCATGCCCTCGGCCTGCGCCTTCTTCACGAAGGGGTCGGAGAAGTGTTCCTTGAGCCAGCGCTGGCTGCTTTTGCTGCGGGTAGCCATTGAAAATAGGGGCTGATGGGGTCCTCATGATACCCTGATCGCCCCATTCAACCGTGTTTTCCTGCATGTCCATCGCCCTGACCGCCTCCCAGACCCGTTTCCTGCGCGGCCAAGCCCACGACCTGAAGGCCCTGCTGCAGACCGGCGGCAAGGGTGTGACCCCGGCCTTCATCGCGGAGCTGAACGAAGTGCTGGAGCGCCACGAACTGGTCAAGGTAAAGGTCGCCGCAGAGGATCGCGACGCCCGTGACGCGATGATCGGCGAGATCGTCGAAGCCACCGGGAGCGCACTGGTGCAGCGCATCGGCCACGTCGCGGTGCTGTACCGCCCGAGCAAGGAACAGCGTCAGATCGTGCTGCCGCGCGGCTGATCGTCCCACCGTCATGCAGCTGAACCACGAACCGCCGGATTACGCCTACAGCCTGCGCGCCGCCGATGGCCGCTCGGCCAAGGTGAATGACCAGGTGCTGGGTGGCAGTTTCTTCCTCACCCCGGACCAACTGGTCACGCACTGGCCGGTGGCAAGTGCCGCCGCGCTGCAGCTGGCGGACCTGGAGCCGATCCTGGCGCTGAACCCGGCGCTGATCGTGCTGGGCACGGGTGACCGTCAGGTGTTCCCGCCTGCGGTGGTGATGGCCGCCTGCCTGTCGCGTGGCATCGGCCTGGAGGTGATGAACAATCCAGCCGCCGCGCGCACCTTCAACATCCTGGCCGGCGAAGGCCGCAAGGTCGCCGCCGCCTTCATCCTGGAAGGCTGAATTCGAGGCGCCGGGTGCCGCCCGGCGCTAGCTGCGCGAAGGCGTGCAGCGGAACGCGGAGAACGCCTGCAGCCGACCGATCAGGTTGCCGCCCTGCCCCCAGCGGATCTCCATGACCTGCCAGTCCTGGCCCTGCCGCTGCAGCAGGACCCGGTCGGTCCAGCGATAGTCACCCACCGCCAGATCGACCGGTACCCACGTGGCGTTGCCGGTGGATCCGGGCATTCCCACGCTCACCGTCTGCGGTCGATCCGGCGCCATCAGGTAGGGACTCTGGTCGAGCATGTGCGGCTTCTCGTCAGGCGCAGCCAGTGTGGTACATGCCCGCTCGTAAGCGCGCTGCGCCTCGACCGCTGAGCGCAGGGCATCGCCCAGCAGCGGCGCAATGGCCGCGTCGTCCGACGCCGGCGCCTGGACGACAGCGTACAGGCGGGTAACCACCTCGCGCGGATCGGTGCTGGCGGCGGACAGCGGCGCGACGATGAACAGCGGCAGGAAGACGGCGAAGCGGCTCATACGGCACCGGTTTGGCTGGGTGCGCAGCAGCATGCCGCGTTCCGCGCCCATCGGGAAGGTTGAGATACGTCTCTCAAACGCGCGCCTCGCCCGGCCCGACGCCACCAGGCGAGGACGCCGGGCGTGGCCCGGCGCTTGTGCATCCGGCGATCAACGCGCCGGGAGGTATTGCTGCGGGTCGACCGGCTTGCCGTTGTAGCGGGTGAGCTGACGGCGCTTGCGGCCCATGGGCCGTGCCGTCGGTGAACGCCCGGCGCGCTGCGCCGGGCCGGGGATCCGCCCAGATGGCGAACCTGCGATCAACGCGTCGGGAGGTATTGCTGCGGGTCGACCGGCTTGCCGTTGTAGCGGGTGAGCTGACGGCGCTTGCGGCCCATGGGCCGTGCCGTCAGTGAACGCCCGGCGCGCTGCGCCGGGCCGGGGATCCGCCCAAGTGGCGAACCCGCGATCAACGCGCCGGGAGGTATTGCTGCGGGTCGACCGGCTTGCCGTTGTAGCGGGTGAGCTGACGGCGCTTGCGGCCCATGGGCCGCGCCGTCGGTGAACGCCCGGCGCGCTGCGCCGGGCCGGGGATCCGCCCAGATGGCGAACCCGCGATCAACGCGCCGGGAGGTATTGCTGCGGGTCGACCGGCTTGCCGTTGTAGCGGATCTCGAAGTGGACCATGTCGCGGTTCGCGCCGGTGCGGCCCATCTCGGCGATCTGCTCGCCTGCCTTCACGCTCTGCCCTTCGTTCACCAGGCGCTTGCGGTTGTGGCCATAGGCCGACAGCCACTGGTCGCTGTGCTTGATGATGATCAGCTCGCCGTAGCCGACCAGGCCGGCGCCGGAGTACACCACCACACCGTTGGCGGTGGCCTTGACCGGCTGGCCGCTGGTACCGGCGATGTCCACGCCCTGCTTGGTCGCATCGCCGGCAACGTAGCGGCCGACGATGGCGCCATCGGCCGGCCAGCGCCAGGCGATATTGCTCTTCACCGGACCGGCCGGTGCCGGGGTCGGCGCAGTACTGCCAGCGCTGCTGCCACCCGGGCGCGGCGCAGTGACCACCGTAGTCGGCGCACGACCACCACCCGCACCCGGCGGATACAGGCGGATCACCTGGCCCGGGTAGATGGTCGAAGGATTGTCCAGGCTGTTCCACGCGATCAGGTCGGCCGGCGTGATGTCATGGATGCGGGCCAGCGCATAGATGGTGTCGCCCTTGCGCACCACCACGGTCTGCCCGGGCTTGGGCACCGAGGTCTTCGGCGTGGTCACCGCACCACCGGCACTGCCGCCGCCCGGGCGGACCACGGTGGCGGTGCCGCAGGCGGCCAGGGTGGAAACCAGCAACGCCAGCGCGCCGATGCGCACTCCCTTGCTCAGACGATCAGGACTCATGCGAACTTCGACCTCCATACAAGCCAGGCGATCAGCACCACCACCAGCGCGGTGGCGATCCAGCCCAGCGGTTCAATCCAGCGACGCAATGCCGCTTCGGCACGCGCACCACCGATACGGATCACCGCAGCCAGCACGAACACGCGCTTGCCGCGACCGATCAGCATGCTCAACAGATACTGCGGCATCGGTACGCCGACGATACCCGATGCCCACGTGAAGACCTTCATCGGGATCGGCATGAAGCCGCCCAGCACCAGGAAGGTGAACACCGCCCACGGCGATTCGGCCATCTTCGCCTGCACGGTGGTAATGCCCTGTTCGATCGCAGGCAACATGCCCAGCGCTTCGAACAGTGGCTTGATCGCCTCGAAGGCGTAATGCCCCAGCGCGTAGCCGACCAGTGCGCCGACCATCGAGCCCGCCAGGCTGAGGGTGGCGAACCACCAGCCCCGCTTGGGCTGGGCCACGCACATCGGCGCCAGCATCACCTCCGGCATCACCGGGAAGATGATGGCTTCGAAGAAGCTCAACACCGTCAGGTAGGTCGGCGCGCGTTCGTGCGCCGCCCACTTCATCGCCCGCTCGTACAGCGGCCCGAAAATCTTCATGCAACCCTGCTCCGTGGATTAGTCGAGCATGCCAGACAGCAGCGGCACGAACGTGACCGGCGCCAGCACGCGTTGTTCGATGCTGCCATCGGATCTGCGGTCCAGCTGCACCAGCGACTGCCCGCCCGGGCCACCGACCGGTGCGACCAGACGCCCGCCTTCGGCCAGCTGCCCGACCAGTTCGTCGACCAGCGCCGGCGCCGCGGCAGTGACCACGATGGCATCGAACGGACCGTGCTCGGCCCAGCCAGCGCGGCCGTCGTCATGCTTGGTGCGGATGTTCATGCCCAACGCACGGAAGCGCTTGCGCGCCTGGCGCAGCAGGTCGCCGATCCGTTCCACGGTGTAGACCTCCAGGCCCAGCGCGCCGAGGATGGCGGCCTGGTAGCCGGAACCGGTGCCGACTTCCAGCACCCGCTTCGGCGCGACCTGGAGGACCGCCTCGGTCATCCGCGCAACCACCCAGGGCTGCGAAATCGTCTGCCCGTGGCCGATCGGCAGCGCGGTGTCCTCATAGGCACGCGACGCCAGCGCTTCATCAATGAACAGATGGCGCGGCACCACGCGGATCGCATTCAAGGTGGACTCATCGGCGATGCCGGCCTCGCGCAGGCGGTCGACCAGGCGGTCACGCACGCGCTGCGAGGTCATGCCGATACCCACGGCCTCCGGCTGCAGTCGCAGGCGCGGACTCATGCCGGCTGGTCCAGCGCGGCGCTGAGGCCGCCGACCCAGCTGGCCACCTTTTCAAGAGCCTGGTAGCGGGTCAGGTCCACCTGGATCGGCGTGATCGAGATATGGCCGGTGCGCACGGCGTGGAAGTCGGTACCGGGGCCGGAGTCCTGCTCGCGGCCGGCCGGGCCGATCCAGTACACCTCGTTGCCGCGCGGATCCTTCTGCGCGATGCAGCCCTCGGCGCGGTGCCGGTTGCCGAGACGGGTGACCTCGAAGCCCTTCACCTCGCTCCACGGCAGGTCCGGCACGTTGACATTGAGGATGGTGTCGGCCGGCAGCGGATCGGCCTTGAGCCGGGTGACGATCTCGACCGCCGCGCGCGCCGCAGTTTCATAGTGCTTCGGGTCGTGGTTGCGGCTGACCAGCGACACCGCCACGGCGGGCAGTCCAAGGAAGCGACCTTCCATCGCAGCCGAGACGGTGCCGGAATAGATCACGTCGTCGCCGAGATTGGCGACATTGTTGATGCCGGACACGACAATGTCGGGCTCGAACTCAAGCAGGCCGGTCAACGCCAGATGCACGCAGTCGGTCGGTGTACCTGCCACCGAAACGGTGTAATGGTTGATGCGCTTGAGCCGGATCGGCAGGTCCAGGGTCAGCGAATTGCTAGCACCGGAGCGGTCGCGGTCGGGCGCGACCACCGTGACTTCGTGTCCAGCCTCGCGCAGCACCGAGGCAAGCATCCGGATGCCTGCGGCGTCGACGCCATCGTCATTGCTGACCAGGATTCGCATCTTCGATTTAACCGCTTGATTTTCCAAGAATTCGATTCCGTCACCGTGCAGTGTGGGCGGGACCGTCGCGCTCCCCTGCGGAAGCCGTCGACCCTGCAAGGGCATCGTCTATTGTGCCGCATGCGGGCCGCCGGTCCTACCCTGCCGGCGGTCACGACCGACATCGAACCGTCATAGGCAGACCTGCGCCGGCGGTTTACCCTGTGCGCATGTCGCACCCTGAAGACGAAGATCCCGCCGCGCTGTTCCGTGCGGCCATCGGCGCAGTGACGCCGCTGCGCAAGGATGCCGAGCCGGCGCCTGCCGCGCCCCGGCCGAAGCCGCGCGCGCGGATGGCCGAACGTGACGAGGCCGAGGCAGCCGGCGAGTTCGCCCGGCTGCTGCGCGACAGTACTCCGCTGGAAGCTGGCGACGTGGCCAGCTATCGCCGCGACAACCTGCCGCCGCGCCTGTTCCAGCGCCTCAAGCGCGGCCAGTACTCGGTGCAGGACGAGCTGGACCTGCACGGTGCCACCGCCGCGCAGGCCGAAGCCCTGCTGCGCCAGTTCCTGCTGGAGGCACATGCACACGAATATGGCTGCGTGCGCATCATCCACGGCAAGGGATTGCAGTCAGATGGCGGGGCGCCGGTGCTGAAGAACCTGGTTGACCGCCTGCTGCGGCTGCGCAACGACGTGCTGGCGTTCCATTCGGCGCCGACCGGCCAAGGCGGGACCGGCGCGGTACTGGTGCTGCTGGCACGGCGCTGAAAAAGGGGACGCCGTGTGTCCAGGTAGAGTCGACTGTCAGTCGACTGCTCTTCCAGCGGCAAGCGAATACCCCGTGCTGCGCGCGCAAGTCGACTGACAGTCGACTCTACCGCGCGCCCTGCTCAGGCCTGCGAGGCGTCTTCGACGGGGCCGAGTTCGTGCAGTACGGCGGTGGCGTAGCAGCCCGGCGGCAGCGCGAACGAGAGTTCCAGTACATCACTGGCCAGCCACTGATGCTGCAGCAATGCCGGGCGCAGGCGCAGCGCGCGCCGTTCCTGCTTCAACCGCGCCTCTTCCAGGCCGGCCCGCAGCGCCTTCGATTCGTCGTCGTCCAGCGCGGCCAGCTCCAGCGCGCGTGCGGCATCGGCGCTGCGCAGCTCGCCTTCGCCCCACAACGGCGCGCTGGGATGGATGTCGAAACGCGCCAGGCGCTCGGCCAGCACGTCGGTGTACGGCTCGGGACCGAACACGCTGCGGCTGCCGTCGAGCATCCACACTTCACCCTGCAGCGGCTGATCCCAGTTGCCCTGCTCCACGCGTGCGGCGAGCACGCGGTTGAACAGCGCCGAACGGGCAGCCGACAGCAACAGCGAACGCTGGTCCTTGCGCATGCGGCGACCACCGAACATCGCCAGTGCCGCTGGCACGTTGCCGCCATCGCGCCCGAAGCGCTGTTCGCCGAACCAGTTCGGCAGGCCGCGTTCGGCAATCTGCTGCAGGCGTTCGCTGATTGCGGCGGCATCACCCCGCACTTCGCGCAGCACCAGCCTGAAGCGGTTGCCGGCCAGGGCGCCGCGCTGCAGCTTGCGGTTGTGCCAGGTCGCGTCGAGCACCTCGATCTCGTCGCTGGCCAAACCGGCCAGGTCCGGTGCGATGCGCTTGGGCAGGTGCACGCTGAAACGCTGGGTGGTGACCGCGTTGCGATCCTTCATGCCGGCATAGCTCACTGCCATCTCCGGCAGGCCCGCCCACGTGGCCAGCCGCTTGGCCACATGCACGGTGTTGGCACCGCGCTTGCGGATGTGCAGCAGCAGGTGCTCGCCTTCGCCGGTGGCCTCGAACGCCGGCAACTCGTCCACCTGGAAATCCTCCGGCGTGGTGCGGATGCGAGCCGACAGCAACGGCGCACCAAATGCCAACGGCAGCGGGATCATGCCGCCACCAGCAACACGACCGCCTGTGCGGCGATGCCTTCGCCACGGCCGGTGAAACCGAGCTTCTCCGACGTGGTGGCCTTGACGCTGACCGCATCCAGCGGCAGCTGCAGCAGGCCGCCGATGCGCTCGCGCATGGCCAGTGCATGCGGGCCGACCTTCGGACGCTCGCAGATCACGGTGATGTCGGTGTTGCCGACGCGCCAGCCCCGCTCGCGCAGCAGGCCGTCGCAGTGGCGCACGAAGTCACTGCTGTCGGCCCCCTTCCAGCGGTCGTCACTCGGCGGGAAGTGCTGGCCGATGTCACCCAGCGCCAGCGCACCGAGCATCGCGTCGCACAGGGCATGCAGGATCACGTCGCCGTCGCTGTGCGCGAGCACGCCGCAGCTGTGCGGCACGTTCACCCCACCGAGCATGATGTGATCGCCCTCACCGAAGGCATGGACGTCGTAGCCCTGGCCGATGCGGACGGGCGGGAACGGTGCGGTGCTCATGGATGCAACCCTTGCAGCAGGGCCGCGCGGGCGGTCAGCCGGCGCGGCGGGAAAGTACGAATTCGAACCGGTCGAGATCGGCCGGAGTGGTGACCTTGAAGTTGTCCTCGCTGCCTTCCACCAGCAGCGGGCGCTGGCCCTGGCGCTCCATGGCCATGGCCTCGTCGGTGACTTCGACACCGGCGGCAGCGGCTTCGGACAGCGCGCGGCTGAGCTGGTGGCGGCGGAACAGCTGCGGCGTCAATGCACGCCACAGGCGCTCGCGCGGCTCGGTGCCATCGATGCCACCGTCGTCGCCGGCGCGCTTGAGGGTGTCGCGCACCGGTGCGGCCAGGATCGCCCCGACCGGGTCGGCACGACCGACTTCAAGCAGGCGGCCAAGGTCGGCCAGCGACAGGTTGGGCCGGGCCGCATCATGGACCAGCACGAACTCATCGGCGCGCACCGAATCCGGCAGCGCCTGCAGCCCGGCCAGCACCGAGGCGGCACGGGTTGCGCCACCGATGCAGGTCCGTACCGGCTTGCCGGCCCAGTCATTCCAGCCGGGCCAGTCCGCATCGTCCTGGCCGATCACCACCATCGCCCCGGCCACGGCCGGGTGCGCCAGCAGGGCGTCCAAGGTATGGGCAAGCAGGATCTGCCCGCCCGCCTGCAGGTACTGCTTGGGCAGCGGCGCGCCGAAGCGGGTGCCGCGGCCTGCGGCCGGAACCACCACCCAGATCGCCGCGCTCATGGCACATCCGCCGGGTGTTCGCCCGCCGGCGCGTTGGCCCCTGCAGCAGGCTGCGCCGGAGCGACCGGCGCATCCTCGACCACGCGGTAGAACTTCTCGCCGGGCTTGATCATGCCCAGCTCGCTGCGCGCGCGCTCCTCGATGGCGGACTGGCCTTCCTTGAGGTCCTTCACTTCAGCAGCCAGCGCGTCGTTGCGCTGCTGCAGGCCCTCGTTGTCCCGCTCCTGGTTGGCGACCTGGGCTTCGAGCATCATCACTTCGCCCGAATTGCCCGGACCGAACCAGAAGCGGTACTGCAGCCAGCCCAGCAACAGGGCCAGCACCAGCAGCATCCAGCGCCAGTCGCGCATCGGCTCAGCGCTTCAGCGAAACGAACGCGTCACGACCGGCGTAACGCGCGCCGGCGCCGAGGGCTTCCTCAATGCGCAGCAGCTGGTTGTACTTGGCCACGCGATCGCTGCGGCACAGCGAACCGGTCTTGATCTGGGTGGCGGTGGTGGCCACGGCGATGTCGGCGATGGTGGTGTCTTCGGTTTCGCCCGAGCGGTGCGAGACCACGGCGGCATAGCCGGCGCGGTCGGCCATGGCGATCGCTTCCAGGGTTTCGCTGAGCGTGCCGATCTGGTTGACCTTGATCAGGATCGCGTTGGCGGTGCCCGAATCGATGCCTTCCTGGAAGATCTTCGGGTTGGTCACGAACAGGTCGTCACCGACCAGCTGCACCTTCTTGCCGATGCGGTCGGTCAGCAGCTTCCAGCCGGCCCAGTCATTCTCGGCCAGGCCATCTTCGATCGTGATGATCGGGTACTGCGCGGCCCAGTCGGCGAGGAAGTCGACGAACTGCTCGGAGGTCAGGCGCTTGTTCTCGCCGACCAGGTTGTACTTGCCGTTCTCGAAGAACTCGCTGGAGGCCACGTCCAGGCCCAGCAGCACGTCTTCACCGGCGGTGTAGCCGGCCTTGCCGATCGCTTCGAGGATGGTGTCGAGTGCTTCGACGTTGCTGCGGAAGTCCGGCGCGAAACCGCCCTCGTCGCCCACCGCCGTGCTCAGGCCGTGGCCCTTCAGCACCGACTTCAGCGAATGGAAGATTTCGGTACCGGCACGCAGCGCTTCGGAGAACGAGGTGAAGCCGACCGGCAGCACCATGAACTCCTGGAAGTCGACGTTGTTGTCGGCATGCGCGCCGCCGTTGATGATGTTCATCATCGGCACCGGCAGCGACGGGGCCACCCCGGTCTTGGCCGCCAGGTACTGCCACAGCGCCTGCTTGTTCGACGCGGCAGCGGCGTGCGCAGCGGCCATCGAAACACCCAGCAGTGCGTTGGCGCCCAACCGACCCTTGTTCTCGGTGCCGTCCAGATCGATCAGGCGACGGTCGAGGCCGGCCTGGTCGGTGGCTTCGAAGCCCTTCAGCGCGGCGGCAATCGTGGTGTTGACGTTGTCGACGGCCTTGCGCACGCCCTTGCCCAGGTAACGGGTCTTGTCGCCGTCACGCAGCTCGACCGCTTCCTTGGTGCCGGTCGAGGCGCCGGAGGGAACCGCGGCGCGACCGAACGAACCGTCCTCCAGGATGACTTCGGCTTCCAGCGTGGGGTTGCCACGGCTGTCGAGGATTTCACGGGCGTGGATGCTGCGGATCGTACTCATGGTCGGGCCGGTTACCTGTCTGGAGAGGGGGCGACAAAACGAATGCCGCGTGATTATCCCCGGCTGCCCGCCACTTGCCAAATGGCGCGGGCGCCGTCAGGCCAGACTGGCCCAGCAACGCGCCGCCAGCGCCGGCGCGATCAGACCCCGGGCCGATCACGCCTTGCCAGGGTCGCATTCATCAGAGCAGCCCGTAGAACAGGGCGCCGAGCCACAGCGAGAGCAGGATGATCGCCAGGCCGGCCGCCACCTTGCCACGGTTCAGGCGCCACGCCAGTCCGGCGGCAGCGATGCAGCCCACGGCCGCCACCAACTCCCCGATCAGCAGCGCGATGAAGCAGGCGCGCAGGTTGAAGCCGCTGCCACCATCACCCGGCGGGCGCACGGACGCGGCGCCGATCAGCACCAGCCCGAACATGCCCGCGGTGAACAGCACGGCCAGGCCCAGCGCGATCAGGCCCCATGGCCACTGCCTCCAGTGCCGGCGCTGACGCTGGCTTTCCAGCGCCAGCCACGGGTCACGGCTCACGCAAAGCGCGAGAAGCCGTGCTTCTTGGTCACCGCGTCGAGCTCCATCAGGGTCTCGAGCAGTGCTTCCATCTGGTCCAGCGGCCACGCATTGGGGCCATCGGACAGGGCCTTGGACGGATCCGGATGGGTCTCGGCGAACAGGCCGGAGATGCCCACTGCCACTGCAGCGCGCGCCAGCACCGGCACGTGCTCGCGCTGGCCACCGGAACTGGTGCCCTGCCCGCCCGGCAGCTGCACCGAATGGGTGGCATCGAACACCACCGGGCAACCGGTATCGCGCATCACCGCCAGCGAGCGCATGTCGCTGACCAGGTTGTTGTATCCGAAGCTGGCACCGCGCTCGCAGACCATGATCTGCTCGTTGCCGGTGGCCTTGGCCTTCTCCACGACCGGCTTCATGTCCCACGGCGCCAGGAACTGGCCCTTCTTGATGTTGACCGGCTTGCCGGCCGAGCACACCTTGCGGATGAAGTCGGTCTGGCGAACCAGGAACGCCGGGGTCTGCAGCACATCCACCACCGAGGCCACTTCGTCCATCGGGGTGTATTCGTGGACGTCGGTCAGCACCGGCACGCCGATCTGCTTCCTGACCTCGCCCAGGACCTTCAGGCCCTCTTCCATGCCCGGGCCGCGGAACGCGGTGCCCGAGGTGCGGTTGGCCTTGTCGAAGCTGGACTTGAAGATGAAGTTGACGCCGAGCTTGTCGGTGATTTCCTTCAGCTTGCCGGCGGTATCGAGCTGCAGCTGCATCGACTCGATCACGCAGGGTCCGGCGATCAGGAACAGGGGCTGGTCCAGCCCGACCTCGAATCCACACAGTTTCATGGCGTTTCCTTGTTGTCCGCGGCACCGGCCGGGCCGGTGCGCTGGGGGTTTAAGCATGCAGGATGGGGGCCGAAGCCCCCATTCACAAGTCAGGCGCGCGCTTCGGAAAGCAGCTTGCCGCCCGCCTTGCGCTCGCGCGCGGCACGGATGAAACCGATGAACAGCGGATGGCCGTCACGCGGCGTGGACAGGAATTCCGGGTGCGCCTGGCAGGCCAGGAACCACGGATGGGTATCGCGCGGCAATTCGACCACTTCCACCAGCGTGTCATCCATCGACTTGCCAGCGATCACCAGCCCCGCATCTTCCAGCTGGGTGCGGTAGCGGTTGTTGAACTCGTAGCGGTGGCGATGGCGCTCGGCGACCACGTCCTTGCCGTACAGCTCACGGGCCAGCGTGCCCGGCTTCAGGCGCTGTTCCTGCAGGCCAAGGCGCATGGTGCCGCCAAGATCGCTCTTGTCGTCACGCTTCTCGACATCGCCGCTGGCGGTGCGCCATTCGGTGATCAGGCCGATCACCGGGTTCGGCGACTGGCGGTCATTCTCGGTGCTGTTGGCGCCTTCCAGGCCAACCACGTTGCGGGCGTAGTCGACCACGGCCGCCTGCATGCCGTAGCAGATGCCGAAGTACGGCACGTGCTGCTCGCGGGCGAACTTGGAGGTCAGCACCTTGCCTTCGAAACCACGGTCACCGAAGCCACCCGGCACGAGGATGCCGTCGACATCGGCCAGTGCGGCCATGTCGGTGCCCTCCAGGTCCTGCGCTTCCAGCCACTTCAGGTTGACCTTGGTGCGCTGGCGCAGGCCACCGTGCTTCAGCGCCTCGCCTACCGACTTGTAGGCATCCTGGTGATCGACGTACTTGCCGACCACCGCGATGGTGACTTCATCCAGCGGATGCAGGGTTGCGTCAACCGCATCCTCCCACATCGACAGATCGACCGGACCGGCCTTGTCAGCCAGCTTCAGCTGGTTGACCACGATCTCGTCCAGGCCCTGCGCGTGCAGGCCCGACGGAATGCGGTACAGCACGTCGACGTCCGGCACGCTGATCACCGCGCGCTCGGAGACGTTGGTGAACTGGGCGATCTTGCGGCGCTCCGAGTCCGGCACGGTCTGTTCGGAGCGGCACAGCAGCACGTCCGGCTGGATGCCGATCGAGCGCAGTTCCTTCACCGAATGCTGGGTCGGCTTGGTCTTCAGCTCACCCGCGGCGCCGATGTACGGCACCAGGGTGAGGTGCATGAACAGCGCCTTCTCCGGCCCGCGCTCGGTGCGCACCTGGCGGATCGCTTCCAGGAACGGCAGCGACTCGATGTCGCCGACGGTACCGCCGATCTCGACCAGCGCGACGTCGTAGCCCTCGGTGGCCTCATCGATGCAGCGGCGGATCTCGTCGGTGATGTGCGGAATGACCTGCACGGTCGCGCCGAGGTAATCACCACGACGCTCCTTGCGGATCACGTTCTCGTAGATGCGACCGGTGGTGACCGAGTTCTTGCGGCTCAGGCGGGTACGCACGAAGCGCTCGTAGTGGCCCAGGTCGAGGTCGGTCTCGGCACCGTCGTCGGTGACATAGACCTCGCCATGCTGGAACGGACTCATCGTGCCCGGGTCCACGTTGATGTACGGGTCGAGCTTCATCATCGTGACCTTCAGGCCACGGGCTTCGAGAATGGCGGCCAGCGACGCGGCGGCAATGCCTTTGCCGAGCGAGGACACCACGCCGCCGGTTACGAAAATCAAGGGAGTCATGGCTGCAAGCATCCTGTCTGGAAATGGAAAACGGCAGCGCCACGCGCACCCGGAGGGCGGGCATGGTGCTCAGAGGGGGTTTTCCGGTTCGCTGGAACAGCGAGGGAGGTGCGGATCCGCGCGGCAGGCGCCGGACCGGGACCACCGTGCGAGGTCGGGGCGGCCGTGCCGGCCACATCGACCGTCACCTGCGACCCGCATTGCTGGCGGCCACGCTTGGCCGTGCCAGCCCATTCGCAAAGGGTGGACACGCACTTACTCCCGGAAAGCCATAGTTTACAGATTGATGGCCGCCAACCCAAGGGGCAGACGCCACGTTCCTCAAAAGAAACGCCCCGCTGGGCGGGGCGTTCCGGAGCGCAGCCCTTGTCGCAAGGGCGTCTGGCAGGCCGTGGGATCAGCGCTTCTTACGCGCTTCCTCTTCCTCTTCCTGCTGCGGGGTCGGCTGGCCCTGCGCCTTCATTTCGGCATTGGCCTGGGCACGGCGCTTCGCCTTGGCGTCGGCCTCGGCCTGCGCCCTGTCGGCCTGGTCACCCTGCTGCGGGGCCGGCTGGCCGGCGTTCTGCGCCACCACCAGCGGCACTGCAACGGCGGCAGCGGCCAGGATCGCAATGGTCAGCAACTTCTTCATGGAGTCCTCCTCGCGGTATGGCTGGGATGTGCGGGCGCCGGCGTTCAGAATCCAGCGGCTGTCATTTTACCCCCTCCCCGCCATCGAGGCTGAACCGCAGGCGTGCAAAATCGCCGTCCAGACCGCACACTTGCGCGTCGCTCCGCGCTTTAGAACATAGATGAACGCCCGCTATAACGCCGCCGATATTGAAGTCCTGTCCGGCCTTGACCCGGTCAAGCGCCGTCCCGGCATGTACACCGACACCGCGCGCCCGAACCACCTGGCGCAGGAAGTGATCGACAACTCGGTGGACGAGGCCCTCGCCGGCCACGCCCGCTCGATCGAGATCACCCTGTACAAGGACGGCAGCGTGGAGGTCAGCGATGACGGCCGCGGCATGCCGGTGGACATCCATCCGGAAGAGAAGATCCCCGGCGTCGAGCTGATCCTCACCCGCCTGCATGCCGGCGGCAAGTTCAGCAACAACAACTACACCTTCTCCGGCGGCCTGCACGGCGTCGGCGTCAGCGTGGTCAACGCGCTGTCGACCCTGGTGGAGGTGCACATCAAGCGCGAAGGTGCCGAGCACCGCATCACCTTCCGCAACGGCGACCGCGCCACGCCGCTGGAAGTGGTCGGCAGCGTCGGCAAGAAGAACACCGGTACCCGCGTGCGCTTCTGGCCGGACCCGAAGTACTTCGATACGCCGAAGTTCGCGGTGCGCGCGTTGAAGCACCTGCTGCGCGCCAAGGCCGTGCTGTGCCCGGGCCTGACCGTGAAGCTGACCGACGAAGCCACCGGTGAAGTCGATACCTGGTACTACGAGGACGGCCTGCGCGATTACCTGAAGCTGGAACTGGGCGAGCGCGAATCGCTGCCGGCCGACCTGTTTGTCGGCAACCTCAAGAAGGACACCGAGGTGGTGGACTGGGCCGTGGCGTGGCTGCCGGAAGGCGAGCTGGTGCAGGAAAGCTACGTCAACCTGATCCCCACCGCCCAGCACGGCACCCATGTCAACGGCCTGCGTACCGGCCTGACCGAGGCGCTGCGCGAGTTCTGCGACTTCCGCAACCTGCTGCCGCGCGGCGTCAAGCTGGCCCCGGAGGACGTGTGGGACCGCGTGTCGTTCGTGCTGTCGCTGAAGATGACCGACCCGCAGTTCAGCGGCCAGACCAAGGAACGCCTGTCCTCGCGCCAGGCGGCCGGCTTTGTCGAGGGCGCCGCCCACGACGCCTTCAGCCTGCTGCTGAACCAGAACGTGGAACTGGGCGAGAAGATCGCGCAGATCGCCATCGAGCGCGCCAGTGCACGCCTGAAGACCGAGAAGCTGGTCGTCCGCAAGAAGGTCACGCAGGGCCCGGCCCTGCCCGGCAAGCTGGCTGACTGCATCAGCCAGGACCTGTCCCGCACCGAGCTGTTCCTGGTCGAGGGTGACTCGGCAGGTGGCAGTGCCAAGCAGGCGCGCGACAAGGACTTCCAGGCGATCCTGCCGCTGCGCGGCAAGATCCTCAATACCTGGGAAGTCTCGTCCAACAGCGTGCTGGCCTCGGAGGAAGTGCACAACCTGGCCGTGGCCATCGGCTGCGACCCGGGCAAGGACGACATCACCGGCCTGCGCTACGGCAAGGTGGTGATCCTGGCCGACGCGGACTCCGACGGCCTGCACATCGCAACCCTGCTGACCGCGCTGTTCCTGAAGCACTTCCCGGCGCTGGTCGATGCCGGCCACGTCTTCGTGGCGATGCCGCCGCTGTTCCGCATCGATGTGGGCAAGCAGGTGTTCTACGCCCTGGACGAGGAAGAAAAGCGTTCGATGCTGGACAAGATCGAGCGCGAGAAGATCAAGGGCGCGGTCAACGTCACCCGCTTCAAGGGCCTGGGCGAGATGAACCCGAACCAGCTGCGCGAGTCGACCATCCACCCGGATACGCGCCGCCTGGTGCAGCTGACCGTGGACGATGGCGAACAGACCCGCTCGCTGATGGACATGCTGCTGGCCAAGAAGCGCGCCTCCGACCGCAAGGGCTGGCTGGAGTCGAAGGGCGACCTCGCCTCGCTGGAAGTCTGATACCGGCGTGGGGTCGGATCCGTTTCCTGACAGGAGACGGCTCTGAGCCGGTTGCCCGGTAGTGCCGGCCGCTGGCCGGCAACCTCGACGGCCGGCCAGCGGCCGGCACTACCGGTTCATGCGCCCTTGGCATTACGCCCCCATCGGCAAACCCGGCAGCGCCATAATGCGCGTCCACCCGTGTGGACCATCGTATTGGCCAGCCACTCGCTGCTGTTCCCCGGCCTGCCGCTGCACAGTGCACGGCTGGTCCTGAGCCCGATCCGCCGTGACGACGCCGCCGCGCTGTTCACGCTGCAGTCCAACCCCGATGTGATGCGCTGGTGGAACCATCCGGCCTGGACACGCCAGGCCGAAGCACGCGCGCAGATCGACGATGATCTGGCCGCCCAAGCCATCGGCAGCCAGCTGAAGCTGGCGGTGCGTGAATCGCTGGAGGGTCCGCTGCTGGGCATCTGCGTGGTGTTCGCGGTGGACCGCGATGCAGCGCGCGCCGAGATCGGCTACCTGCTGGCACCTGATCGGCAGGGACAGGGCTACATGCACGAGGCCCTGCAACAGGTGCTGGCCTACCTGTTCCGCACCCTGCACCTGCATCGGGTGGAAGCCGAGATCGATCCGCGCAATGCGCCATCCGCGCACGTGCTCGAACGCCTCGGCTTCCATCGCGAAGGCGTGCTGCGCCAGCGCTGGCGGATCCAGGGGGAACTGGCCGACTCGGCCGTCTATGGCCTGCTGGCCGATGACGAAGCGGCCGCCACCCTGCCGGCTTGACCCAATCTGGCCAGTCGTGGCCACAACGCCACGCCATGCCTTTGGACACATACGGCATGGGCTGCCACCGGCCTAGCATCGGAATCCCCTTCCGCTGCCGATCCGGTGCCATGAAGTCCCTGCTGCACACTGCCGCGCTCTGCGTCGGCCTGCTCGTCGCCCCTGCCAGCGTGCTGGCGGCGCCCGACGCCGACCCCAAGCCCGACCCGAAAGACGACAAGACCGAAGCGCCTGCGCTGCCCGCCGATGCCTCGGCGCGCCAGAGCATGCGCCTGGCAGGTCGCACGCTCGACTACACCGCCACCGTCGGCACCCTGCCGGTGCGCGATGCCAAGGGCAAGGTGATCGCCGATGTGGTGTTCACCGCCTATACGATGCCGGGCAAGGACCGGCCGGTGACCTTCGCGCTCAACGGCGGTCCCGGCGCGTCGTCGGTGTACCTCAACATGGGCGCGATCGGACCCAAGGTGGTGACCTTCGGCTCCGAGGGTGACAGCGCGTCGGCGCCGGCGACCCTGCACGACAACCCGGGTACCTGGCTGGACTTCACCGACCTGGTGTTCATCGATCCGGTCGGCACCGGCTTCAGCCGCGCGCGCATTGGCGACGAGGAAGCGAAGAAGCAGCTGTACAACCCTGCTGCCGACATCGAATACCTGTCGCGCTCGATCTACGACTGGCTGCTGCGCAACCAGCGCATGGCATCGCGCAAGTACCTGACCGGCGAGAGCTACGGTGGCTACCGTGGCCCGCGCATCACCCACTTCCTGCAGACCCGGCTGGGCGTGGCGATGAACGGCCTGGTACTGGTTTCGCCCTACCTGAGCCCGACCCTGGAAGACAACGCCGACGTCTCGCCGATGGCGTGGATGCAGACGCTGCCGTCGATCGCTGCCGCGCACCTGGAGCGCCAGGGCAGGTTGACCGATGCGGCGATGCGTGAGGTGGTGGAGTACACCCGTGGCGACTACGCCACCGCATTGATGAAGGGCCGCAGCGATCCGCAGGCAACCGAGGCGATGCTGCGCCGGGTGACCGAGCTGACCGGGCTGGACCCGCAGTTCGTGCGCCGTGCCGGTGGCCGCCTGGAAACCCAGGCCTACCTGCGCGAGGTGTTCCGCGACAAGGGCACGCTGGGCAGCCGCTACGACTCCAACGTGACCGCGTTCGACCCATTCCCGAATGATCCGGAACAGCGCGCCAACGATCCGCTGCTGGACAGCATCATCGCGCCGACCACCACGGCGATGGTCGACTTCGTGACACGCGTGGTCGGCTGGAAAGTAGATGCGCGCTACCAGGCGCTGAACTACGACGTGAACCGGTTGTGGGACCGCAATGGCGAACTGCGCCAGGGCGCGGTGACCCAGCTGCGCCAGGCGGTGGCGATCGACCCGCACCTGCAGGTGCTGATCGTGCATGGCTGGAACGACCTGTCGTGCCCGTTCATGGGATCGATCCTGACCGTGGACCAGATGCCGACGATGGGCAGCGATCCGGACCGGGTGCAGGTGCGCAGCTATCCGGGCGGGCACATGTTCTACAGCCGGGCCGACAGCCAGGCGGCGTTCCGCAAGGATGTGCAGGCCCTGTTCCAACGGAATTGAGGGGTTCGGCCGGGCCTGTGGCCCGGCACCCGCTGACAGCTACGGCAAGATCAACGGCAAAAGCGGGCTTCCTGAGGGCTGGCGAGGTGGGGTGGATAGGCAGGACACGCCGTAAACCCGTCCATGGGGGCTCGATGGCGCCATCCATGGCGCCAACGGTCCTGCCTATCCACCCCACCCCGCCGCTGACAGGTTCCTGCTGCTGTTGGTGGGTGCCGACCGTTGGTCGACACGCTGGATACTGAAGAATGATCTGCCATGAAAAAAGCCCGCCGGAATCCGGCGGGCTTTTTTCGATTGTCGGGGTCAGATCCCTTTCCTCAGGGGAAGGGCTCTGACCCCAGGGCTGCGGGCATCAGGTCCAGCCGAACAGCTCGAACAGCTTCAGGATCAGGTAGGCGCAACCGCCGGCCGCCGGGATGGTCAGGATCCAGGCCCAGACGATGCGCTCGATCACGCCGAACTTCAGCGAACGCGGGTTCTTGGCGAAACCGACGCCCATGATCGCGGTGGAGATGCTGTGCGTGGTCGAGACCGGCATACCGAAGTGGGCCGCCAGGGTCAGGATGGTGGCCGAGCTGGTCTCCGCGGCGAAACCGTGGATCGGGTGCAGCTTGACCATCTTGTGGCCCAGGGTCTTGATGATTTTCCAGCCGCCCGAAGCGGTACCGGCCGCCATCACCACCGCACAGGTCAGCACGATCCACATCGCGATGCCGTCACCGGCATGCGCATCCGGGTGCATGAAGGCCAGCCAGGACGGCAGGTCATCCAGTGCGCCGGTGGCTTCGGCACCGATCAGGGTCATGGCGATGATGCCCATCGTCTTCTGGGCGTCATTGTGGCCGTGGGCAAAGCCCATGTAGGCCGCCGACGCGATCTGCGCCTTGCCGAAGAACGCGTTGACGATGCGCGGACGGGCCAGGCGGCCGATGGCACCACCGATCTTGGCCAGGCCGGCGATCAGCGCCCACAGCAGCACCATCACCACGATGCCGAGCAGGAAGCCGGCGATCGGCGAGGTGATCATCGGCACGAACACCTTCCACAGCAGGCCCTTGTTCTGCGCCCAGCTGCCCAGGCGCTCGGACCAGATCAGCGCGTCCCAGTTGTTGTGGGCCGCGGCCAGGCCGGCACCGCAGAGGCCACCGATCAGCGCGTGCGAGGACGAGGACGGCAGGCCCTTCCACCAGGTGATCAGGTTCCAGATGATGCCGCCCAGCAGGGCGCACAGGATCACCTGCGGGGTGACCTCGACCACGTTGGTGTTGAGCAGGCCCGAGGCGATGGTCAGCGCCACCGCGGTGCCGGTCAGCGCACCGATGAGGTTCATGAAGGCGGCCAGCATCACCGCCCAGCCGGGCGAGAGCACCTTGGTCGCCACCACCGTGGCAATGGAGTTGGCAGTGTCGTGGAAGCCGTTGATGAACTCGAAGACGAGCGCGGCCAGGATCACCACCAGGACAAGGGTCAACATGCGGCGGCGTCCGTCAGCTGTTCTTCAACACGATCTGGTACGCCACCACGCCGGCCTCGCGGCAACGGTCGATGGCCTTTTCCAGGATCTCGAAGAATTCCTTCAGCAGGAACATCTGCAGGTTGTCCAGGCGGCCCGAATAGATGTCGCGGTACAGCTCGAGCATCAGGCGGTCGGCCTCGTTCTCCAGCGAGCGCAGCTTCTCGTTGAGCGCGGTCATCCGGTCCAGGTTCATGTGGCGCAGGTCGGCCACCATCTCCACCACCACGCCGGCGGCCTGTTCCAGCATCGCCGCGCGCGGCGCGAAGTCGATGTGCTCCAGGTGGGTCGTGGCCAGCGAATAGCGATCGGCGAACTTCTCGATCTGCTTCGGAATCTTGTACAGCGCCGAGCCCAGCGCTTCGATGTCTTCGCGCTCGATCGGGGTCATGAAGCTGTCCACCAGCGCCTGGCTGATCTTGTCCGAGGCGGCGCGTTCGCGCAGGCGGGCCAGCTTGAAGGCGTCCAGCGCGGGCTGGCGATCGGCCTCGCGCAGCATGGAATGCAGTGCCTTGGCGGCGTCGGACGCCGCGACGGCAGCCTCATCGAGCAGGGTGTAGAACTGTTTGCCGGAACCGAAAATGGTCTGCAGAGAGAACATTGAGAAACCTGTCAGCCGTCGCGGGAAGGACGGCACCAGACGGAATTATGACGGCTAGATGACCATCACGGGTATCCCCGCCCCCTTTCGGGGCGCCGGAACCCCCAACCTGAACAGGCGGTTGCCACCCTGCCACGCCCCTTTGCTAAGATGCCAGCGCGCCTTCGGGCGCACCTTATGGACGACGACCCTTATCCCCCTGCGCCGCGCCGGACCCCGTTCCTGAGCGCCTGCCGCCATCGCAAGCACCCGCCCTCCCTGCCACCAACCGGGGACGACGCCCGTGTTTGAAATGATCCTGATTGTCTTCGCGCTTGTTCTGCTGAACGGCTTCTTCGCCATGTCCGAGATGTCGGTCATGACCTCGCGCAAGAGCCGCCTGAAGCAGATGGCTGCCACCTCCAAGCGCGCGGCCAAGGCGCTGGAGCTGTCGGAGAAGCCGGAGAGCTTCCTGTCCACCGTGCAGATCGGCATCACCGTGATCGGCGTGCTCACCGGCTACCTCGGCGGTGAGGCGCTGGGCGAGGCCTTCGCCGGCTGGATCCAGGGCCTGATGCCGGGGTTTGCTTACGCGGGCAACATCGGTACCGCGCTGGCCGTCAGCCTGATCACCTTCATCACGCTGATCTTCGGCGAACTGGTGCCCAAGCGCCTGGCGCTGACCCGCTCGGAAGCCATCGCCGGCCTGGTCGCGATGCCGATGAGCTGGCTGGCCAAGCTGGCCCTGCCCTTCGTCTGGCTGCTGTCCAAGACCACCCAGCTGGTGCTGCGCCTGTTCGGCCTGGGCAAGGATGAAGTCGCCTCGGTGACTGAAGAAGAGATCCGCATGCTCGTGGCCGAGAGCCATGAAGCCGGCGTGATCGACGCCCACGAGCGCGACATGATGAACCGTGTCATGCGCCTGGGTGACCGCACCGCCGACAGCCTGATGACCCCGCGCAACCGCATTGCCTGGCTGGACACCCAGGCCGGGCTGGAGCGCAACCTGGAAATCATGGCCGAGCACGAGTTCTCGCGGTACCCGGTGTACCGCGACAACGACATGGACGTGGTCGGCGTGCTTGAACTGAAGTCGCTGGCCACGCGCATGGCGCGCGGCGACAACGCGCTGTTCCAGACCCTGCGCGAACCGCTGTACGTCTCCGAATCGACCCATGCGATGAAGCTGCTGGAAATTTTCCGCGAGGAACAGCAGTCGATGGCGCTGGTGGTGGACGAGTACGGCGAGATCCAGGGCCTGGTGACCATCAGCGACCTGATGGGCGCCGTCGTCGGCCGCCTGCAGGCGGTGGAGAATGCCGATGAAGACGCGCTGGTGGTGACCCGCGAGGACGGTTCGCTGCTGGTGGATGGCTCGCTGCCGATCGAAGACCTGCGCGAGCTGATCGGCAGCAACGAGCTGCCCGATGCCGAGGACGGCGATTACTACACCCTGGCCGGCATGTGCATCCACTACTTCGGCCGCATCCCGCACGCAGGCGAGTACTTCGATTGGGCCGGCTGGCGCTTCGAAGTGGTCGACCTGGACGGTGCGCGGGTGGACAAGCTGCTGCTGCGCACGCTGTCCGACGAGCAGGCCGATGAGCTCACCGCCTGAGGCCGGCCAAGGTCAAGGCGGCGAGCGCCCGGCCTACCGCAACGAGGGCATCCGCACCCTGCTGGAGATGTTTGCCTCCGGCGACCCGGCCGAGCACATGCCGCTGGGCCAGATTCTCGGGAACCTGCAGCAGAGCGCGTTCGGCGTGTTCCTGTTCGTGGCGATCCTGCCGTCCTTCATCCCGATCCCGGGCATGGGCGGCGCGGTCAGCGGCCCGCTGGTGATCCTGATCGGCCTGCAGATGCTGTTCTGCCTGCGACGGCCCTGGCTGCCCGGTTTCATCGCCCGCCGCGGGCCCAAGCGCGGCACCATGCACCGTTTCCTGGACCGCATCGACCGGCCGCTGCGGCGCCTGGACAGGATGCTGAGGCCACGCCTGCCGCAGCTGCTTACGCCCCTCCCCGCCCACGCCTTCAGCGGCCTGCTGCTGGTGCTGCTGGGCCTGCTGCTGTCGTTGCCGATTCCCTTCACCAACTTCCTGTTCGGCTTCCAGCTGCTGCTGTTTTCGCTGGCGCTGCTGGAACGCGATGGCGCGCTGATGCTGTTCAACTGGATCGCCGCGTTGGCGGCGATCGCCTTCTTCGGTTTCAGTTCGGGGCAGCTGGTGGGTTACACGGTGGACCTGTTCCAGCGCTGGTTCTGAGCCGGAACCCGGTAGAGCCGGCCGCTGGCCGGCCGCCACGTTTCCAGGTCTGCCGGCCAGCGGCCGGCACTACCAGTACCCGGACACCGGTCATCACCGACTGAGGCTGTTCAACTGGATCGCCGCGACGGTGGACCTGTTCCAGCGCTGGTTCTGAGCCGGAACCCGGTAGAGCCGGCCGCTGGCCGGCTGCCACGTTTCCAGGTCTGCCGGCCAGCGGCCGGCACTACCAGTACCCGGACATCGGTCATCACCGACTGAGGCTGTTCAACTGGATCGCCGCGACGGTGGACCTGTTCCCGCGTTGGTTCCGAGCCGGAACCCGGTAGAGCCGGCCGCTGGCCGGCTGCCACGTTTCCAGGTCTGCCGGCCAGCGGCCGGCACTACCAATACCCGGACACCGGTCATCACCGACTGAGGCTGTTCAACTGGATCGCCGCGACGGTGGACCTGTTCCAACGCTCGTTCTGAGCTGGAACCCGGTAGAGCCGGCCGCTGGCCGGCTGCCACGTTTCCAGGTCTGCCGGCCAGCGGCCGGCACTACCAGTACCCGGACATCTGTCATCACCAACTGATGCTGTTCAACTGGATCGCCGCGACGGTGGACCTGTTCCCGCGTTGGTTCTGAGCCGGACCCCGGTAGAGCCGGCCGCTGGCCGGCTGCCACGTTTCCAGGTCTGCCGGCCAGCGGCCGGCACTACCAATACCCGGACATCTGTCATCACCGACTGAGGCTGTTCAACTGGATCGCCGCGACGGTGGACCTGTTCCAGCGCTGGTTCTGAGCCGGAACCCGGTAGAGCTGGCCGCTGGCCGGCTGCCACGTTTCCAGGTCTGCCGGCCAGCGGCCGGCACTACCAATACGGGACGACGGGCATCACCGACTGAGGCTGTTCAACTGGATCGCCGCGACGGTGGACCTGTTCCTGCGTTGGTTCTGAACCGGAACCCGGTAGAGCCGGCCGCTGGCCGACCGCCACGTTTCCAGGTCTGCCGGCCAGCGGCCGGCACTACCCGTACCGGACATCGGTCATCACCGAAGATCGATGAAGCCGTTGTCGGCCAGTTGCGCCGGCTCGTCCTGCACCGCCGACAGCACGAAATCCAACGCCTTGCCCAGCAGCGTGCCCGGACCATCCCAATACTCGGCCGAATCGGCCCGCACGTGGATCAGGCGCAGGTTCGGGTCGTCTTTGCCGCCGGGGAAGAACAGCTTCATCGCCGGCGACCACAGTTCCTCGATCTTCGCGCGGTCGTCAACGATGCGCGCGCGCCCTGCCACCGAGACGTAGGTGTTCTTCGAAGGCGAGGCATAGGCCACGTTGACGTGCGGATCAAGCGCGATCTCGGCAACCTTCGGGCTGTCGGCGGTGATGACGAACCACAGGTCACCGTCGAAGGTGACCTGCTGGGTGGCCAGCGGTCGGCTGTAGAGCCGCCCGTCGACGCCGGTGGTGGTGAACATCGCCACCTCCACGTCCTTGATCAGTTCGGCCAGCTGGGCGATGTGTTCGGCGCGGGTATCCGCCATGGGAGGCTCCAATGGGTAGAGCCCCCATCAGACCCGTCGCGGCTGCAACGGGCCGTGACGCCATTGTTCAGCCCGCGTGGCGGGCGTGCCAGGCCTGCATCGCCAGTTCGAACGAACGCAGGCGCGCGCGGTGGTCGTACAGGTTGGCGGTGAGCATCAGCTCGTCCGGCGAGTGCCGCTCAACGAACGCGGCGATGCCATCGGCCACCTGCTGCGGATCGCCGAGCACGGTGCAGGCCAGGGCCCGCTCCACGCCGAGCTTTTCGTGCGGCTCCCAGAACGCTTCGATGTCGTCGATCGGCGCCGGAATCTTGCCCGGCCGGCCGCGGCGCAGGTTGACGAAACTCTGCTGCTGGCTGGTGAACAGGCGGCGCGATTCGGCCTCGCTGTCACTGGCGACGACATTCAGGGCCAGCATCGCGTGCGGCTGCTTCAACGTGGCCGAGGGGCGGAACTCGCGGCGGTACACCGCCAGCGCCTCGTCCATGGCGTCGGGCGCGAAGTGCGAAGCGAACGCATAGGGCAGGCCCATCGCGGCGGCCATGCGCGCGCCGAACAGGCTGGACCCCAGGATCCAGGTCGGCACCCGCAGGCCACCGCCCGGAACCGCCTGCACCGCCTGCCCGGGCTGTACCGGCTCGAAGTAGTGCAGCAGCTCGCGCACGTCCTGCGGGAACTGGTCGGCGCTGTCAAAGTAGCGGCGCAGTGCACGCGCAGTCGGCTGATCGGTGCCCGGCGCACGGCCGAGGCCGAGATCGATGCGGTCCGGATACAGCGACGCCAGCGTGCCGAACTGCTCGGCCACCTGCAGCGGCGCATGGTTGGGCAGCATGATGCCGCCGGCACCGACGCGGATGCGCCGCGTGCCGCCCGCGACGTGGCCGATCAGCACGGCCGTGGCCGCGCTGGCGATGCCCGGCATGTTGTGGTGTTCGGCCAGCCAATAGCGGCGGTAGCCCAGCGCATCGGCATGCTGGGCCAGTTCCAGCATGTTGGCGAAGGCGGCGGTGGTGTCACTGCCCTCGCAGACCGGGGCCAGGTCAAGGATCGACAACGGGATCATCAGCGGTTTTCCGTCACAGGATCCCCCCTGCATGGGGTCGGCCGGGCGCAGCGGCCAGTGCCGGTGGCAGGATGCTGATTCCCGCGGCGCGGGTTCGGCGCTGACCGGGCCGATCCGGGTGCCCTGATCCGCGACAAGCGCGATTGGTAGTGCCGGCCGCTGGCCGGCATTCAGGTAGAGGGCTTCGCGCTCGGCCAGCGGCCGGCTCTACCGGAGCGCGGTCAGAACGCGCTCGGGCGCGGCTCCGGCAACGGCTGGTCGACCATCGGCTTTAGTTCCGCATCCAGCGCAATGCGCTCGTCGAATACGAAGCAGCGGCCTTCGTAACCCTCGCCGCCCACCTCCTCGAAGTACCCCAGGATGCCGCCGTCGAGCTGCAGGACGTTGTCCATGCCGTCGTTGACCATCCACAGCGCCGCTTTCTCGCAGCGGATGCCACCGGTGCAGAAGCTGACCACGGTGCTGTCCTTCAACGCTTCGCGGTGCGGCGCCAGCGCCTCGGGCAGCTCGGTGAACTTGTGGATGGGCAGCACCAGCGCATCCTTGAACGTGCCGTACTCCACTTCCTGCAGGTTGCGGGTATCGAGCATCACCACCGGCTTGCCGGCGTCGTCGTGCCCCTGCCGCAGCCAGCGCTGCACGGTGGCCGGGTCGACCGACGGTGCGCGCGGATAGTCCAGCGGTTGGCCGTCATCGCGACGGAAGCTGATGATCTCGTCCTTCACCTTGGCCTTCAGCCTTGCGAACGGCTGGTGCTCGCTCAGGCTGGTCTTGACCCGCATATCGGCGAAACGCACATCGGCGCGCAGCGCCGCGTAGAAGTCCTCGACCGCGTCCGGTGCACCGGCCAGGAACAGGTTCAGTCCCTCGCCCGCCACCAGGATCGTGCCCCGCAACCCGGCCGCCTGGGCACGCGCCAGCAGCTGGTCGCACAGGGCCTGGGGGTGGTCGATGACGGCGAAATGGTAGGCAGCGGTGTTGGCGATCATCCCGCCATTTTAGCGCCTCCCGCCCGCACAGACAGATTCAGGGGTCAGCGCCCTCTGCACGGCAGAGGGATCCGGCCCCGGCAGGCACCCGGAACCTGTCAGAGGCAGGGCGGTGTGGGCAGGCGGGACCGTTGGCGCCATGGATGGCGCCATCGAGCCCCAAAGGGTGAGGGCGCTTTGCTTGCGAAGCACTGCTTCGCAAGCGCCCGAACGCACAGTCGCCAGCGGCTGGGCCGGACCGCGGAGCGCGGGTTTACGGCGTGTTCCGCCTGCCCACACCGCCCTGCCCGCCACGGATTGCCTGCTGTTGCTGTTGCCGTTGCATCGGCGGGTGCCGGGTGCAACCCGGCCGAACGCTCTACCCCCGCAACAGCACGAACGGCAGCAGCACCAGCGCCGCCGCAGCCACCATCCCCAGCAGTACCAGCACCACGTAGACCGGCCGCCGCCGGAACAGGCTGCCGAAGGTCTCCGCCGTGCCATCCCGCAATGCCTGCTCGCGCTCGGCCCGCACGCGCACGCCGCGCGCCGCCTGGTACTCGGCCATCAGCGCCTTCGCGCGCGGATGATCGGCGTCCTCGCGCAGCCACAGGCCACCGTTGGAAATGCCCCAGGGGCTGGGTTCGGTGCGATACCAGGCGATGCCGTGCTGGTCGAGCAGCGTGCAGACATCGGCATATTCGTCGTCACCGACATTGCGCAGATTGAGCAGGAGTTTTGCCATGCCGCCATGATACCCGGCGCCGATGCGCTACCCTTGCCGCCCTCGACCTGCGCCTACCGGAGACGCCCGATGCGCCGCCTGCTGCTTCCCCTGCTGCTGTCCCTCGCCGCCGCTGGCTGCTCGACCGAACCGTCCGGCCCGCCGCCGGGGGGCACCCTGACCACCTTCGAACGCATCGATACCGTCGCTGGCACTGGCACCGAAGCCGTTCCCGGCAGCAAGGTCACCGTGCACTACACCGGCTGGATCTACGACAACCGCACCGAGACCAAGCACGGAAAGACCTTCGACAGCTCCTTCAAGCACGGCCAGCCGTTCACCTTCGCGCTCGGCGCCGGCCAGGTCATCCGCGGCTGGGATGAGGGCGTGGCCGGCATGAAGGTCGGCGGCAAGCGCACGCTGATGATCCCGCCGGACTATGGTTACGGCGACCGCGGGGTCGGCCCGATTCCGGCCGGTTCGTCGCTGGTGTTCGACGTCGAGCTGCTTGATGTCAAACCGTAATTCCGCCGATGCGCGTCGGGTTGCCGTGATCGGCGGTGGCCCGGCCGGCCTGTTCGCTGCCGAGCGCCTGCGCGCCGCCGGGCTGGACGTCGACCTGTACGAGGCGAAGGGGTCGCCTGGCCGCAAGTTCCTGATCGCCGGCAAGGGCGGGCTCAACCTCACCCACTCCGATCCGCGTCCGCTGTTCGACCGCCGTTACCGCGAACAGGCCGCTGCCGTGGGCCGCTGGCTGGACGGCTTCGACGCGCAGGCACTGCGCGACTGGGCCGCCGGCCTGGGCGTGGAGACCTATGTGGGCAGCTCGGGCCGCGTGTTCCCGGTCGACCGCAAGGCCGCGCCGCTGCTGCGCGGCTGGGTGCGCCGCCTGAAGGAACAGGGCGTGCGCCTGCATGCCAACCATCGCTGGATCGGCTGGAGTGACGACGGCGCGCTTCGCTTCGCCACTGAAGCGGGCGAAATCGAGGTTCACGCCGATGCCACCGTGCTGGCCATGGGGGGCGGCAGCTGGCCACAGCTGGGCAGTGATGGCGCCTGGGTCGCTGCCCTGCAGGCGCGTGGCGTGGATGTCGCGCCGCTGCAGTCGGCCAATTGCGGTTTCGATGTGGACTGGACGCCGTTCTTCGCCCAGCGCAACGCCGGCGCGCCGTTGAAGCCGGTGGTCGCGCACTGGATCGACCTGGACGGACAACCACAGTCGCTGCAGGGCGAATGCGTGGTCAGCGGATACGGCATCGAAGGCAGCCTGGTCTACGCACTGGCAGCGGATCTGCGCGAGACCGTCAACCGTGATGGCCACGCCATGCTGTGGTTGGACCTGGTGCCGGGCCGCGACGAGGCGCGCCTGCAGGCCGAACTGTCGCGCCCGCGCAAGGGCCGCAGCTTCGGTGAGCACCTGCGCCGCCAGGCCGGCCTGGATGCGGTGAAGGCCGCGCTGGTGTTCGAGTTGCTCGGCAAGGACGCGGGCAACGACCTAGCGTCGGTCGCTGCCACGCTCAAGCGCCTGCCGCTGCGGCTGCTGCGGCCGCGACCCATGGCCGAAGTGATCAGCACTGCCGGCGGCGTGCGCCTGGATGCGATGGATGACGGCCTGATGCTGCGGACAGTGCCCGGCGTATTCTGCGCGGGCGAGATGCTGGACTGGGAAGCGCCGACGGGTGGCTACCTGCTGACCGCGTGTTACGCCAGTGGCCTGCGCGCGGCCGAGGGCGTGATCGGGTGGCTGGCCGGACGGTGACGCCTGCGTTGTAGCGTCGAGCAAGCTCGACGCTACATCACCACGGCCGGCGCATGCTCACCGAGGCCAGCGCCACGCCGCTGGGATGCGGGTAAGTCTCTTCGCGCACGCTGACAAAGCCCTGACGTTGATAGAACGGCACGGCATTGAGCGAGGCCGACAGCACCACCTCACGCTCATGATCGGCCATCGCCAACAGGCGCTGCATCAGCGCCTGGCCGATCCCTTTTCCGCCACGATCCGGATCGACAAACAACGCGTCGACCTCATTGGCCTCGGCATCAAACACGCCGAAACCGAGCAGGCCGCCCTGCCCGTCCTCGGCCACCACGCAACCGCCCTGCCCCAGCAACCGCGCGTACTGCGAAGGTGGCGGCGATGCCGACCACGGTGCAATGACCTCGGGAGGGTAGTGACTGCTGCAGGTTTCACGCACACAACGCGTGCGCAGCGCCCACAGCGTGGCGACATCATCGATGGTGCCGGTCCTGAACTGCATGCCGTCTCCTTGTAGCGTCGAGCCCTGCTCGACTGTTCTTCGTTCCAGACAAGCAGTCGAGCATGGCTCGACGCTACAGGGACATTAGCGCGACTTGCTGGCGCGCAGCGCCTGGATCTTCGGCGGCGGTTGGAACGAGTCGCTGCGCGCATCGGCCCAGAACGCATGGAACACCGCATGGTCGGGCACCTTGTGCAGCAGCTCGCCCGGTTCCAGGTAGCGGTAGAGCGAGGCCAGCGAGCGGATCTCCACGGGCGAAACACGACGCAGGATGTGCTCCGGCCCCAGCTCGGCCGGATCGTTCAGGCCCGCGGCACACAACAACTCCTTCAACGCATGCAGCGTGTGCTCGTGATAGCTGTACACCCGGGTGGCCTTGTCCGGTGCATCCAGGTGCTTCCAGCGCGCCGGGTCCTGGGTGGCGATGCCGGTCGGGCACTTGTCAGTGTGGCAGCTCAGCGACTGGATGCACCCCAGTGCGAACATGAAGCCACGACCGGCGTTGCACCAGTCGGCACCGAGGGCGATGGTGCGCGCGATGTCGAATGCACTGGTGATCTTGCCGGCCGCGCCGATGCGGATGCGCTCGCGCAGGTCCAGGCCGACCAGGGTGTTGTGCACCAGCAGCAGTGCTTCGTGCATCGGTACGCCGACATGGTCGACAAATTCGGCCGGTGCCGCGCCGGTGCCGCCCTCGGCACCATCGACGACGATGAAGTCCGGCAGCAGCCCGGTTTCCTGCATCGCCTTGGCGATGCCGAACCATTCCCAGGGGTGGCCGATGGCCAGCTTGAAGCCAACCGGCTTGCCACCGGACAGCGCGCGCAGCCGGGCCACGAACTGCAGCAGCTCGACCGGCGTGGAGAAGGCCGAGTGACGCGACGGCGAGACGCAGTCCACGCCCATTGGCACGCCACGGGTGGCCGAGATCTCGGCGGTCACCTTCGGTGCCGGCAGCACGCCGCCGTGGCCGGGCTTGGCGCCCTGCGACAGCTTGATCTCGATCATCCTGACCTGGTCGTGGGTGGCATTGGCGATGAAGCGCTCTTCGCTGAAGCCGCCCTTCTCGTCACGGCAACCGAAATAGCCCGAGCCGATCTCCCACACCAGATCGCCGCCCATCTCGCGGTGGTACGGCGAAATCGAACCTTCGCCGGTGTCGTGGTAGAAACCACCGCGCCGCGCGCCTTCGTTCAATGCGCGGATCGCATTGGCCGACAGGGAGCCAAAGCTCATCGCCGAAATATTGAACACGCTCGCCGAATACGGCTTTGCACAGTTGGCACCGATCAGCACGCGGAAATCGTGCTTGGCGATGGCGGTCGGCGCCAGCGAGTGGTTGATCCACTCATAATCCACCGCATAGGTGCTGCGCAGGGTGCCGAACGGCACCGTGTCCATCTCGTTCTTGGCGCGCTGGTAGATCAGCGCACGCTGCTGGCGCGAGAACGGCACGTCCTCCAGGTCGCTCTGCACGAAGTACTGGCGGATCTCCGGGCCGATCGATTCCAGGCCGTAGCGGAAATGCGCCATCACCGGATAGTTGCGGCGCAGCGTGCTGCGCTTCTGCAGCAGGTCCCAGGTCCCCAGCGCCACCATCGCGGCAGTCAGGCCGACGCCCCAGTACCAGGCCGGCCAGATCGTGGCCAGCCACAGGCAGATGGGAAACATCAGGATGGCGAGCAGGTAGACGATATACCGGTGCATGGCGTTCCTTGGTTGCAACTGCCTGCGAGTCTACCGCGCCGGCCAGCACCGGCGTTTACAGGCGAGCGTCAACCACATTGCGCGGCCAGGCCGATTTCACGTCGTAGACCAGGCCATCAGGTGCCAGCAGCGCCTGGATCTGCGCCTCGCCCATCGCCTTGAAACGGGCGTGGGCCACCGCCAGCACCACCGCGTCGTAACGCCCCGCCTGCGGCTCGGGCCGCCAGTCCAGGCCTGCATCGGCCAGTGCCGCCGGGCCGACCCACGGATCGCTGACCTCGACCTCGGCGCCGGCATCACGCAGGCGCTGCGCCAGCTCGAGCGCGCGGCTGTTGCGCAGGTCCGGGCAATCCTCCTTGAAGGTCACGCCCAGCACCAGGATGCGCGACTGTGCGGGTGCGCGGCCGCGTTCGGCCAGCATCGCCAGCACCCGCGACGCCACATGTTCACCGACGCGGTTGTTGACCTGCCGCGCAGTGTGGATCAGGTCGGGGTGGTAGCCCACGCTCTCGGACTTGTGCAGCAGGTAGTACGGGTCCACGCCGATGCAGTGGCCGCCGACAAGCCCCGGCCGGAAAGGCAGGAAGTTCCATTTGCTGCCGGCGGCATCGAGTACATCCTGGGTATCGATGCCGAGCCGGTCAAAGATCAGCGCCAGCTCATTGACCAGCGCGATGTTGACGTCACGCTGGATGTTCTCGACCACCTTGGCCGCTTCGGCCACGCGCATCGATGGCGCCGGGAAGGTCCCGGCGGCGATGATGCGCTGGTACAGGCCATCGATCACCGCCGCCACTTCCGGCGTCGAGCCGGAAGTGATCTTGCGGATGTCGGCCAGGCGCCGATGGCGGTCGCCGGGACTGACCCGTTCCGGGCTGTAACCGCAGTAGAAGTCCACGTTGAAGCGCAGCCCGGAGACCTGCTCCAGCAGCGGCACGCAGACTTCTTCGGTGGTGCCGGGATACACCGTGGATTCGTAGATCACCAGGTCGCCCGCGCGAAGATGGCTGGCGATCAGGCGCGTGGCCGAACGCAGCGGCTCCAGGTCGGGCTGCTCGTACGCATCGATCGGCGTCGGCACGGTGACGATGTAGACGTTGCAGGCATCCAGCAGGTCCGGCTCGCTGCCGTACTGCAGCAGTTGCGCACTGGCCAGCTCGTCGGCCTCCATTTCCAGCGTATGGTCCCGGCCATCGCGCAGCTCGGCGATGCGATCGGGATCGATGTCAAAGCCGAGGGTCGGCCAGTGCCGGCCGAAGGCCACGGCCAGCGGCAACCCCACGTAGCCCAGCCCGATCACCGCGAAACGCGGCGACTCCGCCGCCGACAGCGGCGCGCTCACTGGCGCATCCCGCGCAACCGATGAAATCGCATGCGCGCTGGCATGGCTTCGGCCGACCTGCTCATTCGCTGTACCACCCCGGGATGATCCACACCAGAAAGGCCCCAGCGTAACGGTCCGCGGGCCTCGCCGCCAAGGCGGGTTCAGGACCCCAGCGCGACCGCCGCCGGTTCCAGTTCACCGTCGGCGCCGGTCCAGGCCTGCAGCAGCCGTTCGAAACCCCCGCTGCCGAGCAGGAAGCCCGGCCACGCGGCGTCGACGATCTGTGCCAGCAGCTCCGCCTCGATGCGGCGGGTGCCCATCGACCAGCGCGGAAACGCCCGCTGCGCCACCGGTGCCCGGCACAGCACCTTCAGCTGGCCATGGCTGCGCGCGTTGACGATGCGCTGGTACACCGAATCGATGCCATCCTCCGGCCCTTCCAGGTACTGCAGGAAACGGCTGCCATCGAACATCAGCACACCGGTGACACCGGCTACCCGGTTGAATGCCGTGGCGTCGGCCAGCACGCGGTCAAGATCGGTTGTCCGCAGATCGGCGCGGGCCTCACTGGCATAGGCAATCGCGTGCAGCGACATCGGGCAGCTCCCCCCCTGGGAACAATGGCTTGGACTATGACATGAACGGGAGCGACAGTTAAGCATGCCGCCGCCGTTCCGCAATCCGGCCGGAAATGCGCAGCTGGGCTACAATCGGCGCCGCGCTGCAGGCCCGGATGGCGAAACTGGTAGACGCATCGGACTTAAAATCCGCCGGGGGCAACCCCATGCCGGTTCGATTCCGGCTCCGGGCACCACGCCTTTCGCACCACGCAGCGTCAGATCGCACGCGAGTAGCGCGGCTGCTCATGCGCCGCACGCAGGTACGGATCGAAGCACATCGCCAGCAGCCGCAGCAGCGGCCGCCCCGGCTCGCTGGCGCGCACCACACCGTCGCGGTATTCGGCCAGCCCGTCTTCCTGCAGCCGCTGCACCGAGCGCAGGTCTTCGGCGAAGTACTGCTCGAATGCGATGCCATGGCGCTGCCCCAGCATGGCGCCGTCCACCTCGCCCTGGCACATCAGCTGCTGGATCAGCTCGGCGCGCAGCTGGTCGTCGGCACTCAACGCTACGCCACGCCAGACCGGCAACTGGCCCTGATCCACCGCGTCCTCCCACGACGGCAGGTCGCGCGGGTTCTGGCTGTAGGTGGCACCGATGTGGCTGATCGCACTCACGCCCAGGCCCAGCAGATCGGTGTCGGCATGGGTGGTATAGCCCATGAAGTTGCGATGCAGCTGGCCGGCACGCTGCGCGCGCGAGAGATCTTCTTCCGGCAGCGCAAAATGATCCATGCCGATGTACTGGTAGCCTGCGGCAGAGAGCTTCTCCACCGCCAGGCCCAGCAGCGCCAGCTTGTCTTCCGGTGAAGGCAACCGGCGTTCATCGATCTGCTTCTGCGCGCGGAACAGATGCGGCAGATGCGCGTAGCCATACACCGCCAGGCGATCCGGGCGCAGCGCCAGCACCTGTTCGAGGGTGCGGCCGAATCCCTGCAGGCTCTGCCCCGGCAACCCATAGATCAGGTCGACGTTGACCGAACGCATGCCGCTGTCACGGCACGCACGCAGGATGTCCAGCGTCTGCTGCACGCCCTGCACGCGGTTGATCGATTCCTGCACCTGCGGATCGAAATCCTGCACGCCCAGGCTGGCCCGGTTGAAGCCCAGCCGTGCCAGCATCGCCACGTCGTGGGTATCAATGAAGCGCGGGTCGAGTTCGATCGAAAAATCGCGCTGCGGCGAATCGCTGAAGTCGAAGCGCCGGCGCAGGCCTTCCACCAGCGTGGTCATCGCCTCGGCATCGAGGAAGTTCGGCGTACCGCCGCCCAGATGCAGCTGGATGACCTCACGGCCATCCTCGAACTGCGGTGCCAGCAGATCGGCCTCGGCCAGCACGCGCGATACATAGCTGTGGCCACGACCGCGGTCGCGGGTGATCACCCGGTTGCAGCCGCAGTAGAAACAGGGACTGGAACAGAACGGCACGTGCACGTACAGCGACAACGCGCGGGCCAGCCGGTTGCTGTCGGCGATTGCCTGGCGCAGCGCCGGTGCGTCGAAGCCATCGTGGAAGTGCGGTGCGGTCGGATACGAGGTGTAGCGCGGCCCTGGCCGGTCGTGCCGGCGCAGCAGGTCGGGGTCGAAGGTCCAGGCCAGGCCACCGGCGGCGGGAGAGAACGTGTCCATGCGGCCAGCATCGCGCGGCCTGGCCGCAACCGCCTTGACCCAGATCAATCCCGGGCGGGGATCCCCAGCACCGGCAGGCCGACCTGTGGCCAGCGCAGCATCTGGTAGCGCTTCCAGAAGGTGTCACCGATGCGCGCGGCCACGTCGTTGGCCAGTTCCTGCATCGGCGCATTGCCGCACTCGGCAGTGGTGATGCGGAACAGCGCCAGCCAGCGATCAAACAGGTCCTTGTCCAGCTCGATGGCCATGTGCTTGGACATCGGCGAGCCCTTGAAACGGCGCGTACCGCGCAGCATCGCAGACCAGAAATCGACCAGCTGCGCCAGGTGTTCCGGCCAGTCGCGCACATGCGCGTCGAACACCGGCCCCAACCGTTCTTCCCCGCGCACGCGCGCATAGAAATCGTGGACCAGGCGGGTCACTTCCTGCTCGCTGCAAAGCTCGGCCGAAGCGACGGGAAGGACAGGCGGCGGTGTTGCGTTCATCGGGGCACCCAGGGCTTGCCGGCAGTGTGCCGCGACAGGCCGGGACCACCGTTGATCCAGATCAATGTCGGCGCGGTCCACTGCACCTAGGCTGGCACGCCTGCAGGAAACATGCCCTGCGGATGCTGCGCCGGCCTCGGCGGAGTATACGCGCCGCCCTCATTCCGATCCGGGAAAGCATGAACAGACCCTCTCCCAGCCGTCGCCAGCAGCTGATCCAGCACTGGGGTGCCATTCTCTGGCCAAGCTTCATCGCGGCCGGCGTGGCCAGCGTGGTGTTCTTCGCCTTCGTCGACCCGCTCCGGCTGCAGGCGATCAGCTTTCCGGCTACGCCGATCAGCCGCGAACTGGGCTACACGGCAGGCTTCTTCATGTTCTGGACGGTGACGGCACTGTCCAGCGCGGTCACCTGGTACCTGCAACGGCCCATGCCCGGCGACGACGACGACGAGCTGCCACTGGGATGACCACGAAGCCCACCCGCCCCTGGCGTTGGCGCGGCACGCTCAGCGTGCTCGTGCTGGCCCTGTTCTATGCCCTGCCGTGGCTGCGATGGGAGGGCCACCAGGCCGTGCTGCTGGATATCAACGCACGGCGCTTCGACCTGCTTGGCTGGACGCTGTGGCCAGGCGACGTCGGCGTGCTGATCGGGATGCTGGCCGTGATGGCGGTGGGGCTTGCACTGCTGACCCACCTGGCCGGACGCGTCTGGTGTGGCCATGCCTGCCCGCAGACGCTGTGGCGCCGTGCCTTCGACGGGATCGCACGCGGCATGGCCCGGGTGCTGCCGGTGCCGGCCGTAGGCCCCGCCACCCAGGTAGCCTGGGCGGTGCTCTCGCTGTGGACCGGCATCACCTTCGTCGGCCTGTTCAGCCCGATCAGCGAGCTGGTGGCAGCGGCACCGCGCGTCGGCTGGAGCGGCTGGGAAACGTTCTGGGTGCTGTTCTATGCCGCAGCCACCTGGGGCAATGCCGGCGTGCTGCGCGAACAGGTCTGCCGATCGCTGTGCCCGTTTGCACGCATGCAGCCGTTGCTCACAGATCCGCATACACCGCGGATGCTGTACGACGCACGCCGGGGCGAACCGCGCGGCGCACGCCCGTCCGGCCTCGGCGGCGTGCTGGGCCGCGGCCGCGGCCTGCTCGACCCGGTGACCGCCCAGGACTACGTGTTCCGCGCGGCACATCCGCTGCTGGCCGGACCCATGCCGACCTTCAGCGCAGACCGCCTGGGCGATTGCACCGATTGTGCCGCCTGTGTCCGCGCCTGCCCGATGCAGCTGGACATCCGCCAGGGACCGCAGGCCGATTGCCTGGCCTGCGGCGCCTGCCTGGACGCCTGTGCGCAGGAACAGCACCAGGGCGGTTTCGGGCCGGGCCTGGTGCGCTACTGCAGTCCGCAGGCAATGGCCGGGCAACCGCGGCAGTGGTGGCGACCGCGGACCCTGGCACTGCTGTCGATGCTGCTGGCGCTGCTGGCCTGCGGCGCCTGGCGCCTGCTGTGAATCAACCGATCAACGCGGCCCGCCGGCGTGCGGCGGAACCAGCTGCGCACGCCGTACGATGCCGAGCTGCTCGATGATGAGCGCCATTTCATTGGTGAATTCGGTGCGCTCGGTCCCCTGCGGAACCAGGCGGTCAAGCACCTGCTGGTAGGTATCCCAGAACGCCGGACCGCATCCGTGTTTGTGATAACTGGCTTCCAGTTCGCGGCGTACCCGTTCAGCCAAGCCATGCATGCCGTATTCCATACGACCTCCGTTGGACTTGTTCTGCATCGTTGACGGTCTACCGACTCACTTGCGAGCTACTGAAAGACTCCCGGGCTTCACGTCCGGTTGATCCCAATTAGTCACAGATTTCACGACAGGTCAATTACATACGGCGACTTTCGTGATTGAAATTATTAATCGTTCACGAAAGTACATACGGGGAGGCGGGTTCCCCGGATGGGCTGGACCCGACACAGCCTTCCATCCTCCATCCGCCGCTCCGTTAGGCATCGTCGATGGTCAATCCCGTGCCCATCGAACTTTCCTATGTTGCTAAGCATACTTTGCAAATGGCCCATGGGGTGTTACATGCGACAAAAGGCGGCGTAACTCACGCCTGTTCGGGCTGTGTTGCCTGAGTTGCAGGGAACAGGTTGGGGTATCGCTGATGCAGGATGTATTGACGTAGCGCAGGAATCGGGAAATCCCGAGGCCATTGCGACACTGCGGATCGGCTTATGCCAAAGAAGCGCGCCAGTTCGGCGTCGGTCCGGAAACCCAGCCGGGTGCGCACCTGCCGCTTGCTCCAGAAATCGGTCACGGTCGGTCCTTCTGTTAACCAGACTTATTCTTGGAACAAGGGTTCTTTGCGATCCACGCGTTAAGCTGGCTTGCATAGATGAATACTCTCGGCCAACGACTCGCCATTGCCATGAAGAAAGCCGGCCACCCGCGCCCGGCCGATCTGGCCCGCGCCGCCGCTTCGACGACGGCAACCATCAGCAACTGGCTCAACGACCATGTCAGCCCCGCCCACGTGAAGGCCGAACAGCTGTTCCGCATCGCCGATGCGGCCAAGCTGGACGCGCGCGAACTGCTGTACGGCGTGGGCGGGCTTGGCGTCGGTGAGCGGGGCAACACCTATATCCCCAGCCAGGCCCACCTGGATGTCTGGCAGGACGCCTACGAACTGGTCAGCCACCTGGTGGAGGAGAAAGGGCTGGAGATCGACCATCGCCGCCACGCGGCCCTGGACCTGCTGGCCTTCGAGCTGCTGATGGACGGCTTCAGCCGCAGCAAGGTCATCCGGGTGCTGACGACCTCCATGACGTGAATGCACCGCCGCTGGTAGCATGGTCGGCGATGGGATGGGGCTCCCCCGATAACCGCCTGAACGGCTGATGGCTCCTGCCAGGACGAACCGGCGTTCGTCGATGGCAGGCGGTGCCTGCCCTCGGCGTTCGCCATCGAATCAGCGAACCCGCACCCGAGGCACGTGATGCACGCACTGAACAACTACCTCCTGGTTTTCATCGGCGGCGGGCTCGGCGCCTGCGTTCGCCACGCCTGCAACCTGATGGGTGCGCGGGTGGCCGCTGGCAGTCCGTGGCCCTGGTCGACCTTCCTGATCAACATCAGCGGTGCGCTGCTGATGGGCGTGCTGGTCGAGGCCTTCGCCCTGCGCAACGGCGCGTCACCGCAGCTGCGCCTGCTGTTGGCCACCGGCATCCTCGGCGGCTACACCACGTTCTCCACCTACGCGCTGGAAATCGGCGTGCTGCTGCAGCGCGGGCAGCTCGGCCTGGCCGCGCTGTATGCCGGCGGCTCGGTGGCACTGGGCCTGGTCGGCCTGTTCGCTGGCATGAAGCTGGCCCGGCTGGTGCTGGGCTGAGGCTCAGGCCGCGCCCGCGCGCGCCTGCTCCCGCCACTCCCGCGGCGACTGCCCGGTGTGCGCCTTGAACGCGCGCGACAGTGCCGCCTCGCTGCCATAGCCCACCTCGTCGGCAATCCGCTTCAACGGACGCCCCTGACGCAGTGCCTGCTGCGCCAGGCCCACCCGCCAGCCCTGCAGGTACTGGCCCGGCGTGGTGCCCATGGCTTCGCGGAAGCTGGAGGCGAACACGCTGCGTGACATGCCGGCGACCTCGGCCAGGTCTTCCAGGGTCCACGACTGCGCCGGCGCCTCATGCATTGCCACCAATGCCAGCCGCAGCCGCGGATGACCCAGCCCGGCGAACAGGCCACCTCGCATCTCGCCCCCTTCCATCAGCTGGCGCAGCACCTGGATCATCACCACCTCGAACAACCGGTTGACCATCGCCGCACGCCCGCAGCGCTGCTCGAAGGCTTCTTCGAACAGCAGCTCCAGCGCGGCATTGCCGCCATGCAGATCCGTCAGGGGCATGCAGATGAAATCGGGCAACGCCGCGCTGATCGGGTTGAGCCGGCCGCCCTCGAAATGCAGGCTTGCGCAGGCCATGTCGGCGCCGTGCTGCGGATCGGTAACGAAGCGGTGCGGCAGCGGCCGCGGATACAGCAGCAGGCTCGGCACCTCGACCTGCACGGTGTGTGGCCCATGAGTGACCTGGAGCGGGCCTCGCCTTACCAGGTGCAGTTGGCCGGCCTCATCCTCGCCGTCCAGCGTGTTGATGCCGCACAGCGCGCCGGCATGGAACACCGAGGCGGTGACCGCGAAACGTTCCAGCAGAATGGCAAGGCGGTCGACCATGACGGGACTCCGGGTCAAGCGAGGCGAACTCAATGCGACAGATCGTATCGAAATCGGCGATTGAGCGGGCGGCAGCGGCTGAGTGATCCGTCTCGAATTGATGCAGCTGCGCCAGCATGACGACGGCCGCCTGCTGCTGACCGCCCTGTCCTCTGGCCAGAACACCACCGACGTCAACGCCATCCGGGGCGCGATGGATGCCCTCCTTGGTGGATTCCACTACCCGGGAGAGCGCCGTATGCAACCCGCCTTCCCGGGTGGGTTGCTTGGCCGTGATGACCGCGCGCTACCCCGCCTTCCCGAAAGGAATGCGGATAATCGATGCGGTGCTGTGCAGGGCCATGCCGCCAGCATGGAGCGCAGTACGCCCGACCGGCAATGCCCTGCGGCAGTGCAGCGCGCGCAAGGTAGTGCGGGGATCTATGCTCGGCGCCATTCCCGCATGGAATGGCCCCGATGCCCGCCTTGCTTCGATGTGTTCTTGCCCTCTGCCTGCTGCCTTGGATGACATCGCTGGCTGCACCACCGCCAGCAACACGCACGCTCAGCGGCGAGCTGCAGGGCGCACCGTGGCGGCTGGATGTACCGGCCAATTGGAACGGCGACCTGGTGATGCTGGCCCATGGCTACGAACCGGTCGGCGTGCCGCGCACCGCACCCATGGCGGCCAATGACAGCACCGCGCCACTGCTGGCAGCAGGTTACGCCGTCGCGCAGAGCGCCTATGCCAGCCAGGGCTGGGCAGTGGTCGATGCGATCACCGATACGGAACGCCTGCGCCAGCAGGCAGTGGGTGAACTCAAGCATGTCCGCCACACCTGGATGCTGGGATTCTCGATGGGCGGTGCCGTGACCATCGGCAGCCTCGAGCGCTTCCCACAACACTACGCGGGCGGTGTGTCGCTGTGCGGCGCCAATCTCAGTGGCGAACAGATCGCGACCGATCTGCTGACCACGCTGGTCGCATTCGACTACTTCTTCCCCAAGGCCGATGGGCTGCCGCCCGCCGGCCTGGCATCGCGCGAAGCCGCCGCGCTGCCACAGGGCGAGTTGTACCAGGGCATCGCCAATGCGCTGCAGCGCGATCCGCCGCACGCCGCCGTACTGGCGCGGCGGCTGCAGGTCTCGCCTGATGCACTGGCCGGCACGATCAGCCTGCACGCGCTGGTCCTGCACCAACTGGCTACACGGAGCGGCGGCATGCCGATCGGCAACATCGGCGTGATCTACAGCGGATTCGGTGATGACGCCGCGTTCAATGCCGGCGTGCAGCGCATCGATCCCGTGCCTGCGGCGCAGGCGCAAGTGCGCAGCACGCTGGCAATGACCGGCGCACTGAAGCGACCGCTGGTGATCCAGTTCAACCACAACGACCCGACCATCGTGCCGCACATGCAGACGGTGTATCCGCAATTGGCCGCACGGGCTGGCGCACGCCCGCTGCCACGCGTGTTGCCGCCGGTGGGCGAAGGTCACTGCGGTTTTTCTGGAGCGCAGGTGGTCGACGCCTTGAGGGCAGTGCAACGCTGAGTCCAGCGCGTGCCGCAACGCATCGCATCAAGTGCCTGCCGGAAGGGGCTGCTCTGGTGGCAGGGGGCGTTCAGCCGCCGGGGCCTCGGCCTGACCCGCAGGGTGCTGCACGATGCACGCGGCCCGATCGGCATCCAGGGCCAGGCGCTGACCATGTGAGCGCAACGGTGACGGCCCTAATCAGCCGCCCAGCGTGCCCATCGTGAAGGTGTAGCCCGAGCTCATCAGGAATTCGCGCATGCGCATTTCCGCGCGCCGCGGTGAGGCCAGGTTGGCCGGCGCATACAGGGCATACACCAGTCCCGACCCTTCGATATGCTCGCGGCGCACCCCGCAGCGGGCGGTTTCCGAGGCGATGACCCATCCGTCCTTCAGCCGATCCGGGCCAATGGATTGCCCGTTCTTCAAGCGGAAGGTCAACCAGCGCACATCTGCCGTGACTTTGCTCATTTCCGTATCGCTCCCTGGCTGGAGCGATACCTGGTGCCCTTGCTCGCCATTGCAGCTCCCTGAGACGTGGAACCCGACCATAGCGCCTTCCCATGTCGTGGGCGGCTGAGACTGGCCGCCACGGCGCGGCCAGCTGCCGCAGGGGACGCCCGTCGCGTCGGAAAGGGTGGCAGCCGGGAGCACCGTGCCCGCGCAGTTCGCAGGCACTGGATGGGCCTTATGCGGTGCGGGCGATGCCTTGGTTGAGGGCGTGCAGCGCATCGGCCAGCGCCTGGATTTCGGTGCGCAAGGCCAGCCGCTGCAGCCATCTCTCAGGAATTCCGCGCGCGCCATGGAATGCGCCCGCCAGCTGCCCGGCGATGGCGGCCGTGGTGTCGGCATCCTCGCCAAGATTGGCCGCCTCGAGTACGACGGCTTCAAAGGTATCGTGGCGATCAAAGCACCAGAGTGCAGCTTCCAGACTGTCGACAACATAGCCATTGCCACGGATCTGCTCACGCGTCGCATCACGATAGCCGCCCGCGGCGATCTGCTGCAGCCGCGCGCTCTCGACGGGAACATCGCTGAGATCCAGCACTCCGTCGCGGGTGCTCCCCGCCAGCGCCCGCTCCAGCGCGACGGCCAGCAGGCGGCACGCCTCCAGGCACTCCTGCGCAGCGTGCGTGGTTCGCGAACTCAACGCGGCCATGGCCTGCAGATCGGGGGTCCCGGCGTAGCGCAACGCGACCGGCGCCAAACGCATGATCGAGCCATTGCCAGCGCTGCGCGGGTCGTCACTTCCCGCCAGCGGATGGCCATCCTGCAGGAACCGGTCGATGGCAGCCCGTGTCGCCATGCCGATATCGAAACACTCCCCGGTCGCACTCCAGTAACCATGCCGGTACCAGTTGGCGTAGCGGTTCATCTGATCGCGCGCGTCGAAGGTTTCGCAACGCACCAGGCTCTCGGCCAGGCACATCGCCATGGAGGTATCGTCGGTCCACTGCCCCGGCTGCAGCTGGAACGGCCCGCCACCCACCATGTCGGTGATCGGGGTGAAGCTGCCACAAGGCTTGAACTCCAGCGTGGTACCGACGGCATCGCCGCACGCGAGGCCGAGCAACGCACCCCGGAAGTGATCAATCTGGTTCATCAGGCAAGTGTAGCGCCGCCGCCGCCATGACTGGCCGCCAGGCCGCGCAACGATCGCGCGAGCAGGAAAGCGATCGCAGCCAACAAAAAAGCCCTGACCGGAGTCAGGGCTTTTCAATTGGAGGCCTCAAGCGGAATCGAACCGCTGTAAACGGATTTGCAATCCGGTGCATAGCCACTCTGCCATGAGGCCAACGTACTGCACGCCAGGAACACTGCCCTGACAAGACAAAACCCCAAGATGGGGCCTGTCGGAACATGGAGCGGGAAACGAGACTCGAACTCGCGACCTCAACCTTGGCAAGGTTGCGCTCTACCAACTGAGCTATTCCCGCGTAAGCCGACATGGTACCGGAAATCCGGGACACACACCAGCGATTTCACCTTTCTGACTGCGCGCAGAGCCTTGTGGCCCAACGTGCCCCGCCTTGCCGTGGCGGGAGAAAAACAAGGCCCCTGTCGGGGCCCTGTAGAATCTGGAGCGGGAAACGAGACTCGAACTCGCGACCTCAACCTTGGCAAGGTTGCGCTCTACCAACTGAGCTATTCCCGCAGATTCTTCGACCTGCGTCGAAGGAGCGCCATTGTGTCCAAATTCCTTCACGCCGTCAACAGTCTTCACATCATGCCGTCACGGGCGTCCGCAGTGGGGTACGCTGCCCCGCCCGGCCCCGTTCACCGATGCTCCTTCGCGGCACGCCCCTGTTGATCGCCCTGCTGCTGCATCTGCTGGTGGCCCTGCTGTACTGGGCACTGATGCCGATGGGAATGAACTGGTATCGCGACCATTTCGGCTTTGCTTCACATCGTGACATCGGCTTGGGCATCGCCCAGTTCCATCTGTTCTGGATGTTCATTGGCGCCCAGCCGCTGATCGCGGTGCTGCGGCCGCTGTTTGCCAAGCTGCTGGTGCTGGCGATTCCCCTGGCGTTCGCGAGCTGGACACTGATGCACAACCATCCGCTGCGCCTGCTGTACTTCACCCTCGGGCCCGGCCTGCTGGCACTGGCCGCGATCGCCATTTCCGCGTGGTATGCGTCACACAACCGCCTGCCTGCCACCACGGACACCACCAATGCCTAGACGCTACGTCCGCCTGTTCTGGCTGCTGGTTTCATTGACCTGGCTGGCGCTGATCGCGGCCTTGGTCAACGCCGGTTTCACCCCGGACTACTGGCTGCTGCACCACCTGGAAGGCGCCGAGTCGCCCTACCCGACCAGCACCGTCATCGTGTTCGCGTTGCTGGGCACGGTCGAACTGGTGGTGGCCGCCTTGATCGTGCGGCCGTGGAGACTGAAACGCCTGTGGCTGCGCCTGCTGATCGCCTTCGCCCTGCTGGTGCTGTGGTCGGTGCCGTGGATGCTGTCGGCGATGCATCAGCCGCCGGTACAAGGCATGCACCTGCTGTGGCTGCTGCTGTTGGACGTGGGCCTGCTGCTGGCGCTGTGCGGGGTGTCGGCGGTGAGCGCATGGCGGGCGTTCAGGCGTCCGCCACAACGCTAGGCCTACTTCCGGAACTCCACCCGCACATGCTGGCCGAAGCGTGCCTTGGCCTCGCCGTCGAACTCCAGCACGCACTCCACCACCTTGGCCACGCCACGCCCCGCGTCTTCAGGCAGGCGGGCCTGCGCGAACACCGGGCTGATGCGTACCACGCGTGCGGTCGGCAGCGTGCCGGTGTTCTCGGCACCATCGCTGTCCGGTACCACCGTCGCTTTCATGCCTACCTGCACCGCATCGGCATAGGAGGCACTGAGTTCGGCACGCACCTGCAGCGGGCGTGCCGGCAGCAGCGAGATCGCCGGCTTGCCGCCCTGCACGAAGGCGCCCAGGCCCGGCACCTGGCCGACCACGGTGCCGGCTTCCGGTGCACTCAACGACATCTGCTGCAGTTTCAACCTGGCGTGCTCCAGCTTGTGCTGGGCCATGTCGACCTGCGCACCCGCCACGTCGACGTCGGCGCGAACAACCGCCAGCTGCTGCCTGGCCGCATCGGCCTGCTGGTTGGATGACACCCCTTCGCTGGCGCCGGTGGACAGGCGGGTGGCGTTGCGCTCCAGTTCGCGCAGCTGCGCCTGGCTGCCCTTCAGGCGATCATTGGCCAGGGCCAGATCGGCGGTGGCCATCGCCACTTCCTGCTGCAGCAGCGCGCCATCCAGCGACAGCAGCAGCTGCCCCTTCTTGACCGTGGCGCCCTCCTTCACCGGCGCAGCGGTGATCGAGCCATCCACCGGCGGTGCAAGCGCGATCAGGCCGCCCTCGACATCGATGATGCCGCGCGCGACCGCGACCTTGCCGGCGGCGGCTGCATCGGCCTTGCCCGAAGGCGGCTGTACAGGCGCGGGCGCGTCCCTGGAACAGGCGCCGAGCAGCAGTGCCGCGGAGAGGGCCAGGCTGAGGGGAAGCAGGTGCGGCGTCTTGGTCATGGGGCGGACTCTACGGTTTCGTTCTGGCGGCGGTCATCACGGACCATGCCGTCTTCCATGGCGATCACCCGATCCGCATGCCGGATCAGGCGCGGATCGTGGCTCACGCACAGCACGGTGGCGCCGTGCGCCCGCGCATAGCGATGCAGGATGTCGATCACGCGCTGACCGTTCTCGGCGTCCAGCGCGCTAGTGGGTTCGTCGGCGAAGATCAGCGTTGGCGACTTGGCGAAGGCACGGGCCACCGCCACGCGCTGCTTCTCACCGCCGGACAGCTGCGCCGGGCGCATGTGGCTGCGGTGGCTGAGGCCAACCTCTTCCAGCGCCCTGCGGGCCAGTGGTTCGCTTTCGCGATCGCGCATGCCGCGGTAGCCCAGCGGCAGCTGCACCTGCTCCAGCGCGGTCAGCGCCGGGAACAGGTTGAAGCCCTGGAACACGAAGCCGACATGGTGCAGGCGGAACCGCTCCACCTCGCTGCGGGTCATGTGCCCCACATCCTGGCCCAGCGCGTGCACCCGCCCACCATCGGGCGCGGACAGGCCGGACAGCAGAGACAACAGCGTGCTCTTGCCGCACCCCGAAGGCCCCGACACCAGGGTCAGCTCGCCGGGGTAGATGTCCAGCGACAGGCCACGCAGCACCGGCACCTGTACATCGCCCGACATGAAGCCTTTTTCCAGTGCGTCGGCCTGCAACGTGGGGGCGATGGCATGTTTGGAGGTCATCGGCCGGTCCTCAACGCAGCAGCAACGATGGATCGGAGCGGACCACACTGCGCACCGCCATGATGCTCGACAGCATGGCCATCACCGCGACCAGCGCCACGCAGCCCAGGATCACCATCGGCGTCAGCTGCACTGGTACGCGCTGGGTCTGCGCGATCAGCAGCACCACGGTGCTGAAGGCCGCTGCCAGCAACATGCCTACGCCGCCGATCAGCAAGGCCTGCTCGAACACCACCCGTGCCAGCGCGTAGCGACCGGCACCGAGCGCATTGAGCGTGGCGTACTCGCGCACCGAACCGGCCACCACCGAGGCGAATGACTGGTTGGTGATCACCGCACCGACGAAGCAGACGATGACCGCCATGAACAGCACCGCGATGCCGGCGCCGGTATCGAACAGCCAATATTGCTGCGAGCGGCTGGCAAACTCCGGGGCGGTCCAGAACTCGACCGGCGTCGCCTGGCCCATCGATGCAGACAGGCGATCGCGCACGTGACCGGCGAGGTCCGGCGAACGCAGGCCCGCTACGAAATAGGTACTGCCCTCGTGCGGATCCGTGCCGGCAATGGCGCGCGCGGTATCCAGCGAGGCCAGCACATTGACGCCGCCAAGGCCCCGCAGCCCCGGTTGCGCGGCGACCACGCGCACGGCCTTGCCGTTGATCCACGCGCGGTTGTTCTGCAGGTCCACGCCCAGCGTATCCAGGTCGGCGCTGTCGACGATCACCGCACCGGGCTCGCGCAGCTGTGCGCGCAGGTCGACAGGCAGGATGCGCGCGAACATCATTGCGTCGTCGCGGGTGGAGATGCCGGACAGGTACACCGACACGTTGCCGGTGCCCTGCGCGCCGGAACGCCATTCGCCGTCGACCCACTCGTAGGGCTCGACGCGGGTGACATCCGGGTCCATGCGCAGGTGGCTTTCCACGTCGGCGCTGATCGCATGGCCGTAGTTGACGCTCTGCGTACCCGGGAAACCTGCCCAGATATCGGCCGAGGATGCCTTCACGTAGATCGCGGCGGTACCAAAGATGCCCAGCACCAGCGCCGCCTGCACGATCAGCAGCACGCCGGCAAAACACATCGCCAGCACCACCGGCAGGAACCGGCGCCACTCATAGGCCAGGGTCTTGCGGGCCAGCGCGATCATTGTGATGGCTCCCCAGCTCCGGCCGGCAGCGGCGCGCCCCCGAGGGCGCGGTACAGCGAGGCGAACGCCAGCACGCGTGCGCCCTGTGCACCGATGAGATCGGCCTGCGAGGCCAGTGCGGCACGCTGCGTGTCCAGACCCTCGAACTCGCTGGACAGGCCCAGCTGCACCTGCCGCGCCTGGCGCTTGACCTGCTGGCTGGCAACATCATTGGCCGCACGCAGCGACTGGATGCTGCTGTCCTGGCGCGCCAGGCTGCCCAACGCGCCCTCCACCTCGCTCACGCCTTCCAGCACCGCCTTGCGGTAGCCCAGCAAGGCGGCATCCAGTTGCTTCTCATCGGCATGGAAGCGCGCTCGGCGCTGCCCCCAGTCCCACAGCGGAATATCGATGTACGGGCCCATCGACGGGCTGGAGTCGGAATTGGAACGGGCGTTCTGGGTGAGGTTGTAGGCGTACAGGATCGAGCCACCCAGGCTGATCCGCGGATACATCGCAGCGCGCGCCGCGCCCTTGCTGGCGGCGGCCTGCATCACTTCCGATTCGGCGAGCAGGATCTGCGGTCGATGTCGCAGCAGGTCGGCCGGGACCTGCTGCAGCGTGAAGGCACCCAGCGTCGGCGGGGTGCGGTAGGCGTGCCAGGCCGGATCCGGACGCTCGCGGCCCAGCAGCAATGCCAGCGCACGGGCGGCGTTGTCGGCGTTTTCCCGCGCCTGCGCGATGGCCGCACGGGTGGCCGCCTGCCGCGCGCGCAGCCGTTCCAGCTCGCCCGGCTCATCCAGACGCAGCCGCTGCCGGACCAGCGCCAGCTGTTCGCCGCGGTCGTCCACGGCCTGCTGTCGGGCCAGCAGATCCTGCTGGGCCTGCGCTACGGTCAGGTCGAGATAGCTGCGTACCACATCGGCGATCACCGCCACCTGTGCGGCATTGCGCAGGGCCACGGCGTTGCCGGCCGAGGCCTGAGCGCTCAACTGCGCGCTCTCGGCTGCACCGAACAGGCCCAGGTCCCAGATCGCTTCGATGCCAGCATGGAAGTAGGTGTCGACAGCGGCAGCGTCCTGTACCTGCTTGGCGCTGGCGGTGATTTCCGGCAGGAAGCGCGAATCGGAGGTACCGGCGACGATCCGTACGGCCTGCAGCCGCAACGTCGCCTGCTGCAGGTCCAGATTGCCGGCGATGGCCTGATCGACCAGGCCATCCAGCGCCGGGTCGGACAACACTTTCCACCACTGCCTGGCGTCCACCGCCACGCCCTGCCCCTGCGGCACCTGGGTCCAGGCGGTGGGTGTGCGGTCAGGCAGGTCCGGAACCGGTACCGACATGCAGCCGGCCAGCGCCAGGCATGCAAACAATGCGCCGGGCCGCAGCAGCCCCTGCAGGGAGAATGCTCGCCCGGTCCTGGGCACCGCCACTGGAGTGATACGCCTGACCACCAGCCCGCCAACGTGTAGAAGGAGCATGAAGGCTACCGTGCGATTGTGGAGCGAACATGGAGAAATGGTCCGAAAACGGTCACAACACGCGTGCGGTTCAGGCAACGATGGCGCAGGCCTTTCGCCAGCCTTTCACTGCCTGCAGCAGGCGGAACACTGATGCAGATTCCAGGTCATTGCCTCTTGCAGCAGCCACCTCGCGCCAGGGCTTCCGATCGTCCCCACGATCGCTGCGCCCCCGTCATGCCGATTGCGACGCAAATGTCGGAATCGCCCCCAGGGGCAGACTTACCACGCCCACCATGAAAATGTCGTGGCCCGACTGTAGCGACCCGCGTGGCCAACGCCATGACAAACGAAAAACGCCCCCTTGCGGGAGCGTTTTTCTGAATCTGGAGCGGGAAACGAGACTCGAACTCGCGACCTCAACCTTGGCAAGGTTGCGCTCTACCAACTGAGCTATTCCCGCAGATTTCGTTCGACCTGCGTCGAAGGAGCGCTATTGTGTCGGGATTGCTGCACGGCGTCAACCGGAATTTTCACCTGTGCCACGGAGTAGCGTTCAGGCGCTTGGCCTTGGCTTCAGGCACGCAGGCCACGGCGGTGGAAGTAGACCTGCTCGGCAATGCGACGCGTGGCCGCCGTGTGCAGCAGCGCGTTGAGCGGCCAGTCGGCCTGCAGATGGTCCATCGCCCAGCGCAGCAGGCGCTTGCCATGGAAGGCCGGCGCCACCTGCCGCGCCACCCGTTCGGCGTCCGGCCCCTGGCCACGCAGATGCCGGGCAATCGCCTCGCCGACGGCCCAGCCGTGCCGCCACGAAGAGTGGATGCCCCCGGCGGACAGCGGCGAGACGATGCCCGCGGCGTCGCCGGTCAGGATCACGCGCTGGCCGGTGATCGGCCCATCCGGCCGGCCGCAGGGCACCAGCCCTGCGCGGGTGCCCGAGGGACGCGCCGAAGGCGGAATGCCGACCCCATCGCGCACGTGGTCGAGGAAGCCATCGATATCCGGCGGCCGTACCTGTTGCGGGTCATGACGCAGCGCCAATCCGACCTGCAGGCCGGTTGGATTCTGCGCGACCCAACCGATATAACCCGGCGCGTAGCGCTTGCTGACAAAGCAATGCAGCGCATTGCCCTGCGCCACCTGCAGGCCGGCGAACTCGCGCTCGACGCCGTAGAGGGTGTCGCGCACCTGGCCAAGGCCGGTGCGCTGGGCCACGCGTGAGCGTGCGCCGTCGGCGCCGACCAGATAGGCGCAGCGCCCTGCCCCTTCCACCTGCCAGCCGTCACCACAGCGACGAGCGTCGGTGAAGGACTGCTGCAGGCGCAGGTCGACACCGTTCGCGCGCAGTTCGCTGGCCAGCCAACGCATCACGTTCGGCGTATCGGTGGTGAGGAAGTAATAGCCCGGCGCGGCCAGCAACACGCTGCGCAGGTTCGGCGCATACAGGCGCACGTTGGCAACGCGCTGCACGAGGTGCTCGGGCATGCGCCCAAGCCAGGTCTGCTCCATCGCCTCTTTCACCACGATGCCGGTGGTGTGCAGGCGCTCGCCGGGGTCGGCCTTGCGTTCCAGCACGCAGACGCGCAGACCGTACTGGGCGGCAGCCAGTGCGCAGGCGGCACCGGCGAAACTGGCGCCGACGATGATGACGTCGTGGTCGTAGGCGGAGGGAGTGTGAGGCATTGCGGCATCGCCGTGGAGAATCGGAGATGCAGCTTCGAACTGCCGCGTGGCGAGCCGAAGGAGTGGCGGTGAAGTGGGGATGAAGCGAAGAACGCGCAAACGAAAAACGCCCCCTTGCGGGAGCGTTTTTCTTGAGTCTGGAGCGGGAAACGAGACTCGAACTCGCGACCTCAACCTTGGCAAGGTTGCGCTCTACCAACTGAGCTATTCCCGCTTGGGAGGCGAAATTCTACCTATTCTGGGAATGGCGTCAAGCGGTTTTTTCGGGGCCTGCGAGGCGCCTTGCGCCGCGTATCCACGCATGGCGTGGATCTACTACAGCTTCCCCGCACACCGATGGATCCACGTCCTTCGTGGATGCAGCATTTCCAGTGGATCCACGCCATGCATGGATGGCAGCAACCGTGGTGTCAGAGCCCTTTCCTGCGGAAAGGGATCCGACCCCAGGCTCAGTTGCCCAGCTTCTTCTGCCGCGAGCGCTCGCGCGCGGCACGCTCATCTTCGCGCAGGCTCGGCCAGGCAGCGTGCAGGTACTGCAGGCCCGACCACAGCGTCAGCACCGCGGCGATGGCCAGGGTCCAGTCACCGATGTGGAACACCGGCCAGCCCATCCAGATGTCCTGCACCGGCACGTTCGGCGCCACCGAGTACAGCAGGCACAGCAGCGCGACCATCTGCGCGGTGGTCTTGATCTTGCCGATCATCGCCACGCGCACCTTGGCGCGCTGGCCCAGCTCGGCCATCCATTCGCGCAGCGCCGACACCGCGATCTCGCGGCCGACGATCACCGCCGCCCAGAACGCCATCCACGGCGTCGGGTGGCCCTGCACGATCAGGAACAGCGCCACTGCCACCATCAGCTTGTCCGCGACCGGGTCGAGGAAGGCGCCGAAGGCCGACTCCAGCTGGTAACGGCGTGCGATCCAGCCGTCGAGCCAGTCGGTGATCGCGGCCAGGCCGAAGATCGCCGCCGAAGCGAAGTTGGTCCAGGTATAGGGCAGGTAGAACACCAGCACCAGCACCGGGATCATCACGATCCGCAACAACGTCAGCCAGGTGGGCAGGGTCAACTTCATGCTTGCGTGCTTCTCTCTCTACTCGGCCGCATCGGGCGTGGCCAACCCGTGCAGGTTAGCGTAGATGCGTGCCGCGAGGGCGTCATTGATGCCTTCCACCTTGGCGATTTCGGCTTCGCCGGCCGCTTTCAGGCCCACCAGGCCACCGAAATGCTTGAGCAGGCTGGCCCGGCGGCGCGGCCCGATGCCGGGGATATCCTCCAGCTTGCTGGTCATCCGCGCCTTCTGGCGGCGGCCGCGATGACCGGTGATGGCGAAGCGGTGGGCTTCATCGCGAACCTGCTGGATGAACTGCAGCGCCGGGTTGGCCGCGCCCGGGCGCAGCTCGCGTCCATCGGGCATCACCAGCGCTTCGTGGCCTGCGCGGCGCTCCACGCCCTTGGCCACGCCCACCAGCAGCACCCCTTCCACGCCCAGGTCGGCCAGTGCGGCCTCGGCCTGCGCCAGCTGGCCGGCGCCACCGTCGATCAGCAGGACGTCCGGCAGCACGCCCTGCTCCTCCACGGCGCGGCGGAAACGGCGATCGATGGCCTGGCGCATGGCCGCATAGTCGTCGCCCGGCTCGATGCCGCTGATGTTGAAACGGCGGTACTGCGCGCGCACCGGACCGGCGGCGTCGAACACCACGCACGAGGCCACGGTGGCCTCACCCAGCGTGTGGCTGATATCGAAGCACTCGACCCGCTTCACCGGCTCGGCCAGGCCGAGCATCTCGCGCAGTGCATCACTGCGTGCGTGCTGTGCGTTGCGGCTGTTGAGCTCGGTGGCCAGGGTCAGCTGCGCATTACGGCTGGCCAGCTCCACGTAGCCGGCGCGCTCGCCGCGCACGTTCCACCTCAGCTGCACCTTGCGCTCGGCCGAGGCCGAGAGCGCGGCGACCAGCAGGTCGGCGTCGGGAATTTCGCGGTCCAGCAGGATCTCGCGCGGCGGCTCGAACTCGATGTAGTACTGCGAAACGAACGCGGCCAGCACTTCTTCCGGGCTCTCCTCGCCATTGGTGCGGGGGAAGAACGGGCGGGTACCGAGGTTGCGGCCATCGCGGAACGCCAGCAGCAGCACGCAGGCCTGCGACCCCTGCATGGCCACCGCCAGCACGTCCAGGTCCGCGGCGCGACCGTCCACGTACTGCCGGGTCTGCATGCTGCGCAGCGAGGAAATCAGATCGCGCAGCCGCGCGGCCTGCTCGAACTCCAGCGCTTCGCTGGCGGCCTGCATCTGCTCGCCCAGCTCGCGGGTGAGCTCGTCGCTCTTGCCTTCAAGGAACAGGGCGGCACGGCGCACCGACTCGGCGTACTCCGCTGCCGGCACCAGCTCCACGCACGGCGCGCTGCAACGCCCGATCTGGTACTGCAGGCACGGCCGCGAACGGTTGCGGAACACGCTGTCCTCGCAGCTGCGCAGCTTGAACAGCTTGTGCATCAGGTTCAGCGTTTCGCGCACCGCAGTGACGCCCGGGTACGGACCGAAATAGCGGCCCGGAATGGCACGCGGGCCGCGATGCAGCGCGATGCGGGGCCAGTCCTCACGGGTCAGCAGCACATGCGGATAGGTCTTGTCGTCGCGCAGGGAGACGTTGTAGCGCGGCGACAGCGATTTGATCAGCTGGTTTTCCAGCAGCAGCGCCTCGGCTTCCGAGCGCGTCACGGTCACGTCCATGCGCGTGATCTGCGAGATCATCGACATGATCCGCGCATTCTTCGGGCTGCCGTTGAAATAGCTGCCGACACGGTTGCGCAGCGCGCGCGCCTTGCCCACGTACAGCAGCGTGTCGTCGGCGGCGTACATGCGGTACACGCCGGGTGCAGTGCTGAGCTGGGACGCGAAGGCCTTGCCGTCGAAGGCCGGGGCGGGAACGTCGGTCATTCGCTGATCGGGACTTCGCTGAGCACGCCGCTGTCGGGGTCGAATCGCAGCACGGCGTGGGCGTCGGTCTCTGCGATCCACACCGCCCCGGCACCCACCGCCAGCCCGGCCGGGCCATGCAGGCGACGCGGCAGCGGCTGGGTGGTCAACTCACCGCCGCCCAGGCGCAGCGTGCGCAGGCGGCCATTGCCGCTATCGGCAATCCACAGCAGCGGCGCCTCCGGGCTCAGCGCAATGGCCTGCGGGAACTGCAGGCTGGCCTGCGCGCGCGGCCCGTCTTCACTGCCGAAGCGCCAAGGCCCCTGCCCGACCAGGGTCTGCACCAGATCGCCGCGCAGTTGCAGCGCACGGATCGAGGATCCCAGCGCATCGGCGACGTACAGCACCTGCTGCACCACGGCCAGCGCGGTCGGCTGGGCAAAGGCCGCCAGATGGCCGCTGCCGTCGCGCTCGTCGATGGCGCCGCTGCCGGCGTGCCACTGCAGGCTGCGCTGGCCGAGGTGGTAGCTCCAGATGCGGTTGTCGCCAGCCATCGCAATGTGCAGCTGGTTGTCGGCGATGGCCAGGCCGACCGGATGGTCCAGCGAGACCTGCCGCGCCTGCGCCACCGGGCCTTCCACCGGCGCGCCGGGACGCCCGTTGCCACACAGCGTGTCGACGATGCCGGTCAGCAGGTTGATGCGGCGCACGGCATGGTTGCCGGTATCGGCCACGTACAGCGAATCGCGCTCCAGCACCAGCGCCTGCGGGCGGTGGAACGCCGCTTCGGCCAGGTTGCCATCCATGAAATCGGCGGTGCCGAGGCCGAATTGGCGCAGGATGCGGCCGCCGTGGCTGCATTCGAGAATGCGGTGATGGCCGCTGTCGGCGATGTACAGACGCTCGGTGCTGACCGCCAGCCCCAGCGGAAAACGCAGGGCCTGGCGCGGTTCCGGGTGCAGTTCGCTGCCGCCACGCGGCGGCGCCGACGGAGCGCCCTGGCACAGCGCGTTCAAGGCGCGTTCGAGTTCACCGGGTGCGCCCTGCCCGACCAGCCGTTGCTGTTCGCGACCCTGCGCATCCAGCAGCACCATGGTCGGCCAGGCGGTCACGCCGAAGCGGCGCCAGCCATCCCAGTCCGCATCGAGCAGCACCGGCATGGCCAGGCCCTGGCGGCGCAGCAGCTTCAGCGCCGCGCTGGCGTCGCGCTCGAAGTCGAAGCGCGGCACCTGCAGCACCAGCGGCTGCAGCTTGCCGGGGTGGCGCGACAACCACTGGCCGAACTCGGCCAGGCGTTGCGCACTCCAGGCCGAGGCCGCGTTGACGAACAACAGCGCGACCGGCCGACCGCGCAGTTCGGTCAGGGTGCAGGGGGTGGCATTGAGCCAGGTGGCGAACTCGGGCAGGTCCGGGACGGGCTGGACGTTCATGACCCGATTATGCCGGAGTCGGCGTCATGCAACAGTCGTGCCACTGCACGTTTTGCAGCATCGTCGACCAGCGACCAGACCTGTTCGAAATGATCGCTGCCGCCGGTGTAGGGATCGGGGATCGCTGCCCGCCCCTGCCCGCCGGACCAGGGCAGGTACAACGCCAGCCGTTCACGCTGGGCCGCCGACGCCAGGCGCCCGGCATCACGCAGGTTGGCCTCGTCGGCACACAGGACCCAGTCGAAACGGTCGAAATCCACGGCCTGCAGCTGGCGTGCGCGCAGGCCGCCGATGTCCACGCCGTGCCCGGCCGCGCAGGCGATCGCGCGGCGGTCCGGCGGCTCGCCCACGTGCCAGTCGCCGGTGCCAGCCGAATCGACCTGCACCCGCCCGGCCAGCGGCGAGGCGTCCAGGCGTGCGCGCAGCGCCCCTTCGGCCATCGGCGAACGGCAGATGTTGCCCAGGCAGACGAGCAGCAGCCTCATCGCGCGGTCGTCGTCTGCAGCAACGCCTCGGCCCGTTCCAGGTCCTCGGGCGTGTCGATGCCCGGCGGGAACGGTTCGGGCGAGATCGCCACGCTGATCGGGTAGCCCGCTTCCAGCACGCGCAGCTGCTCCAGCGATTCGACCTGCTCCAGCTGGCCCGGCGGCATCGCCGCAAACTGCTGCAGGAAACCGGCACGGTAACCGTAGATGCCGATGTGGCGCAGCCAGGCATGGCCTTCCGGCAGCGTGTCGCGGCTGCGCGCGAAACCATCACGGTGCCAGGCGATCGGTGCACGGCTGAAGTACATCGCCTCATTGCGCACGTTGCGTACCAGCTTGACTACGTTCGGGTCGAACAGGGTGTGCGCGTCCTCGACGGTCGTGGCAAGAGTCGACATCGGCGCATTGCCGGCGACCAGCGCATCGGCCACCGCGCGGATGCCGGCCGCCGGTGCGAACGGTTCGTCGCCCTGCAGGTTGACCACCACCGTGTCATCGGCCCAGCCGGCGATGCGCGCGCACTCGGCCAGCCGATCGGTGCCGGAAGCGTGCGTGGCCGCGGTCATCGCCACCTTCACTTCGGCCAGCCCGGACAGCGCATCGGCGATGCGCGGGTCGTCGGTCGCCACCCAGACCTCGCGGGCGCCAGCCTGCAGCGCGCGGCGCGCCACATGCAGCACCAGCGGCTCACCGCCCAGCAGGCGCAACGGCTTGCCGGGCAGCCGCGAGGCAGCATAGCGGGCCGGGATGGCGACGACGAATTCGGTCATGTGGGCGATACTCGGCAGGCTTGTTACAACGGGAATGCGGCCAGCGGCGCGTGAATGCAAGCGCCACCGCGCCGCTCAGTTCGGTCGCAGCTTGTCCAGGCGATCGGTCAGCGCCACCCAGAACGCGGCGGGCAACTCGGCGCGCAGCGGAACCGCGTAGTGCCAGTCGTTGCCGAACGCACGGCATTTCACCGCGTCCTTCTCGGTCATCAGGACCGGCAGCTGGCTGCCGAAGGACAGGTCCTGCGGCTGGTAGGCCTGGTGGTCGGCGAACGCATGCGGCACCACGCCGATCCCGCGCGCGCGCAGCATGTCGAAGAAGCGTTGCGGATGCGCGATGCCGGCCACCGCATGCACGCGTTGGCCCTTGAAATATGCCAGCGGGCGCGCGCGGCCACCAGCCAGTGGCTGCGCACTGTCGATGTGCAGCGCCATCGGCCACTGGCCGAAGCCACAGGCCTGTGCCGCCGTCTCCTCATCGGCCTGGCCGAGGTTGACCACGCGGAAATCGCAATCGCTGGCGCGGCTGACCGGCTCGCGCAGCGGCCCGGCCGGAATCATCCGGCCATTGCCGTAGCGACGCTGCGCATCGACCACTTCGATCTCGATGTCGCGCGCCAGGCGATAGTGCTGCAGGCCGTCGTCGCAGACGATCACATCGCAGCCGGCCTCGACCAGCGCCTTGCCGGCCGCAACCCGATCACGGTCCACGCGCACCGGCACGCCGGTCTTCCAGGCGATCAGCACCGGCTCGTCACCGCCCTTGGCGGTCGGCGTATCGGCCTGCACCCACAGCGGTTTGTCGGCGTCTTCGCGACCGTAGCCGCGGCTGGCCACGCCGGGCTTCCAGCCGGCCGCGCGCAGGCGTTCGACCAGGGCGATGGTCAGCGGCGTCTTGCCGGTACCGCCGGCGGTGATGTTGCCGACCACGATGACCGGCACCGGCAGCGCGTGACGCTTGCGCCAGCCACGCCGATAGGCGCGCCGCCGCAGCGCGGTGACACCCGCGTACAGGGGCGCCAGCAGGCGCATGGCCCACGGAACCGGGGTGCCGTCATACCAGTACGGCGGGGTCTGGGTGCCCTTGCCGGCCATCAGTCCTGCCTTTCGCGGAACTGCATGCTGTGCAGGTGCTGGTACAGGCCGCCCAGCTCGAGCAGCTCCTTGTGGGTGCCACGCTCGACGATGCGGCCATGGTCCATCACCAGCACCTGGTCGGCGTGCTCGATGGTCGACAGGCGGTGCGCGATGACCAGCGTGGTGCGCTCCGGCATGAGGCGCTGCAGCGCATCCTGCACCAGGCGCTCGGACTCGTTGTCCAGTGCCGCAGTGGCTTCGTCGAGGATCAGGATCGGGGCGTCGCGTAGGATCGCGCGGGCAATCGCCAGGCGCTGGCGCTGGCCACCGGACAGCAGTGCGCCGTTCTCGCCGACCGGGGTCTGCAGCTGCTGCGGCATGCGTGCAATGAACTCCCAGGCATTGGCTGCTTCGGCCGCCGCACGGATCTGCTCATCGGTCGCCTCCATGCCATAGGCAATGTTGGCGGCGATGGTGTCATCGAACAGCATCACCTTCTGCCCGACGATCGCCACCTGCCGGCGCAGGTCGGCCAGCGGATAGTCATCCAGGGCCACGCCATCGAGGGTGATGACGCCGCCAGTGGGCTCGTAGAAGCGCGGAACCAGCCGGATCAGGCTGGTCTTGCCACTGCCGGAGCGGCCGACAATGGCCGTCACCGTGCCCGGCCTGGCGACGAAACTGATGTCGTCCAGGGCGATGCCACTGTCTTCGCGGTAGCGCAGCATGACGTGGTCGAACGCCAGCTCGCCCCGTACGCGCTGGACGCGCTGCTGGCCGTCGTCGCGCTCCACCGGCATGTCGAGGATGCCGAACAGGCGCTCGGCGGCGGAGACGCCGCGCGAAATCGAGGTCTGTACGCTGGTCAGTCGGCGCAGCGAGGGAATGATGGCCATCATCGAGGTCATCAGGCCCATGAACTGGCCGGCATTGAGGCGGCCGGCCAGGGCTTCGCGGGTCGACACCCAGACGATCACCGCCAGCGCCAGTGCGGCCAGGAACTGCACCACGCTGGACGCGGCGGCGCGGGTGACCTCGACCTTCATGTTCAGCGCCAGCATGCGGTTGGCCAGGCGCGAGTAGCGCGAGATCTCATGCTGCTGGGTGCCGTGCACCTTCACTTCCTGCTGCGCGGCCAGCGACTGCTCGGCAGTCTGCGCCATCGTGCCCATGCCGTCCTGGATGCCGCGGCTGATGCGACGGTAGCGCTTGCCCACGTAGGACACGATGCCACCGATCAGCGGCACCACCAGCAGCATCGCCAGGGTTACCTTGACGCTCATCTGCAGCATCACCGCCAGCATCGCGATGATGGTGAGGGTGTCGGCCACCACGGTCTTCAGCGCGTCGGCGCTGGCCTGGGTGACCTGTTCGGTATCGAAGTTGAGGCGGCTGACCATCACCGGCGTCGCTTCGGTATCGAAGTGCGACGACGGCAGGTGCAGGTACTTCTGCAGCACCTGCTCACGCAGGTCGCGGACCACGCTGCGGCCGGTCTTGGCCAGCGTGTAGTCGCTGACCCAGGTGGCCAGGCTGCGCATCAGGAACAGGCCGAGGATGGTCAGCGGCAGCACCACGGCCGCGCGCGGCTGCGGATCGACGAAACCCTCGTTGACCAGCGGCTCCATCAGCTTGGTGAAGTGATAGCCGGCCAGGGCTTCGACCACCATGGCGATGACCGCGCCCACCATGAACACCCAGTAGGTGCGGGTGTAGCCCAGCAGACGTTTGTAGATCGGCCACACCGGCGCGTGATGGGAACTCATGGACGCACCTCTGGCGCAGTTGCAATGGCGATACGACGGAAACCGAGCTGACCGAGCGCGTCCTGCGCAGTCACCACGGCCTGGTAGGGGGTGCGTGCGTCGGCGCGCAGCAGCACCGGCTGGCTGCGGTCGCTGCCGGCGACCGATGCGATGGTCTGCTTGACCGACTCGACATCGCTGCGCAGCACTTCCTGGTCATTGATGAAATAGCGGCCTTCGGCGTTGATCAGCACGCTGAGCGAGCGCGGCGGCTCGTTGCTGGGCTGCTGGCTGGCGGTCGGCAGCTGCACCTGCAGCGTCGAGCGCGCATCGAAGGTGGTGGTGACCACGAAGAAGATGATCAGCACCAGGATGACGTCGATCAGCGGGACCAGATCGATATGCGGCTCATCCTGGGATCGGTCATTGCCGATACGCATCGATCAGGCCTTCGCCGTGGCAGCGTGGGCCGGTCGCGCCGGCGCGGCCGGGTTCATCACCCCGGGGCGACCGTCGAGCGTGTCCAGCAGGGCACTGGCTTCCTGTTCCATTTCCACCACATAGCCGTGGATCCGACCCTTGAAATAGCGATGGAACATCAGCGCCGGGATGGCCACGATCATGCCGGTGGCCGTGCACACCAGCGCCTTGCCGATGCCGCCGGCCAGCTGGTTCACGTCGCCCACGCCATGGTCGAGGATGCCCAGGAACATCTGGATCATGCCGATCACGGTGCCCAGCAGGCCCAGCAGCGGGCCGGCCGAGGCGATGGTGCCCAGCGCGTTGAGGAAGCGCTCCATGCGGTGCACCAGGTGGCGCCCGGTGTCCTCGATCCGCTCACGGATCTGGTCGCGCGGGCGGTTGCGGGCTTCCAGCGCAGCGGCCAGCAGCGCGCCCAGCGGCGAGTTGGCGCGCAGGGTCTGCAGGTGCGCCGGGTCGAGCTTGCCGCGTGCGGCCCAGTTGCGCACTTCCTGGCCAAGCCCGGGCGGCAGCACTTCCGTTCGCCGCAGGGACCAGAAACGCTCCAGGATGATCGCCAAAGCCAGTACGCCCAACAGCAGCAGCGGCACCATCGGCCAGCCACCGGCCTTGACCAGTTCCCACACGCTTCAACCCTCCGGCCCAACGGCCGCTTGTTCGATCGACGATAGGATAGCAGCCGACCGCGCCCGCCCAGCGGCATCCCACCACCGGGATGCATGGATGCGCTGTTCACGCAGCTGCAGCCCTTGTGCGCCAAGCCATACGCGGATCGCCCCGGACTCCGCGGTGGACACCACCTCGGCGCCCTGCGCCTGCCAGCGCCGGACCACGTCTCGACGCGGGTGGCCGAAGCGGTTCTGGTGCCCGGCCGAGACCAGCGCCAACCGTGGTGCCACCGCGGCCACCCACGGGGCACTGGAACTGCCCCCGCTGCCATGGTGCGGCACCAGCACCACGTCGGCCTTCAGCGCCGCCGGAGACGCCCGCAACAGCGCCTGTTCGGCCGGACGGCCGATGTCGCCGGGCAACAGGACCACGCCATGGGCGCTGGCCACGCGCAGCACGCAGCTGTCCTCGTTTTCGGCCCGCCGGCTGCCGGGATCCGGGTGCAGCACGTGGAAATCGACCCCGTCCCAGCGCCAGCTCATGCCCCGCTGGCAACGCCCCGCTCCGGTGATCGAGCTGCCCGGCGGCGCCAGCAGTGGCAGTGCCGGCAGCTGTAGCCGCAGACCCGGCAGGTTGCCCGCGTGATCCAGGTCATCGTGGCTGAGCAGTACGCGGTCAGGCGGCGCCTGGCCGAGTGCCCGCAGTGCCGGAACCAGAGTCCGCTCGCTCCCTTCGCTCCCGCTCGGCGGCCCGACGTCATACCAGAGTGCATGCCGCGCGGTGCGCAGCAACACCGCCGTGCCCTGGCCGACATCGTGCAGCAGCAGCTCCAGCTCTCCCTCGGCCGGCCGCTCGCGCAACGGCCACAACAGCGGCAGGCACAACAGCAGGCCAGCCAGCCCGCCGCCGGCACCCCGTGGCAGCAGCCACCAGAACACCCCCAGCAGCGCCGCCGGCACTGCCCAGGCCGGTGCCTCGGCCAACCACCACATCGCCTGCGGATGCGCCGAGAGAGGCTGCAGGGCCTGCCAGCTGACCTCGAACAGCCACGCCGCCGCACGCCAGGCCCAGCGCCCGGCCCCGTCATGCAGCACCTGCAGGGCGGTACCCAGCAGCGACAGCGGCACCACCAGCAAGGTCCACCAGGGAATGACCGGCAGGTTCACCAGCGGCCCCAGCCAGGCGGTGCCACCGAACAGGGCGATGCCCAACGGCAACAGGCCGACGCTGGCCACGCCCTGCACGGCCAGGAACCCGCGCAGGTTGGCGGCCATCCCGCGCGGACGTCCCTGTGGCAGGCACCACGCCAGCCACAGCACGCCGCCGAAGCTGAGCCAGAAGCCCGCTGACAGCACCGACAGGGGCGCCGGCAGCAGCAGCGCCAGCGCCGCCAGCGCGAGTCCCTGCACGAGACCGAGCGGGCGCCGCCCGCTACGCGCCAGGGCCACCAGCCCGATCATCAGCGCCGTGCGCACGGTCGGCAATTCACCGCCGGCCAGCACTGCATAGCCCGCCGCGGACAGCGCCGCGGCGCAGGCCGCCGCCTGTGGACGCGGCCAATGCCGGGCCAGCAGGGGGCACAGCCACCACAGCCCTCGGCACAGCAACGCCCCCAGCCCCGCCACCACCCCGACATGGAACCCGGAAATGGCGATCAGGTGGGTCAGCCCCAGCGCCCGCAACTGATCCCAATCGGTGTCGGACAGGCCGCGCGTATCGCCCAGGGCGAGCGCCTGCACGAAGCGCGCGGCGGGATGGGCCACCTGCAGGGCGATGGCGGCGCTGGTGCGCTCACGCCATGCCGGCAGGCCGCGCGCAGACTGCAGCGCGTGGGCACTGGCCGGCGCCCTCACCGTTCCAGTGCCAGCCACGCCACGCAGCAGCGCATGGCGCTCGCTGTCAAACCCCCCGGGATTGATCCGCGAGCGAGGGGCCCGCACACGCAGCGCCAACCGCCACTGCGCACCGGCCAGGACCTGCCTGCGACGTCCCTCGGCAGCGGCGCTGCCCTGCCAGCCGTCGTTCCAGGTGACCTGCAGGCGCTTGCCGCGCAGCGATGGCAGTTCGCTGCTCTCACTGACCTGCAGCAGGAAGCGGGCGCGCGTGTCGGCATGATCCGGCAGATCGATGACCCGGCCACTGACCACCACATCCCGAGCCGGCTGGCCCGGTGGCAGCTGGTCCTGCAATGCCCAGTGCCCGTGCAGCGCTGCCCAGCCGGCACCGAACAGCACGACCGCCGGCAGGCGCCCGCGCCAGCGCAGGCCCCACCCCGCCATGCCAAGCACGACCATCACCGTGCAGACCCACAGCGGCGGCAGCTGCGGCAGCTGCACGCAGGCCAACGCCCCCAGTGTCAGCGCGGCAGCGCAGCCACTGCCCAGCAAGGGAGACGGGAAACGCTCGGCGGCCATGACGCCAGAGTGCCGCCGACGGCAGCAGGCTGCCTATCGGGACTTGCCCCGCAGTCGCATCAGCGCCGAACGCTTCCGCGATGGAAATTGACCCGGAAACTCGCACCGCCCCCCGGCGCCTCGCCGACGCTGACCGAGCCACCGTGGTGCTGCACGATTTCCTTGACCAGGTGCAGGCCCAGGCCACTGCCGCTGCCCGCCGCGCGCAGGCGATGGAACGGCTCGAAGATCGCCTCGCGGTCGCCTACTGGAATGCCCGCGCCCTGATCGCTGACTTCCAGCACGCCGCGCGTGTCCAACCGCACGCAGATGGTGCCACGGCCACCACCATGCACGATTGCGTTGTGCACCAGGTTGGCGATCACCCGCCCCAGCGCCAGGCTGTCGCCATGGATCCACACCGGTGCCTCCGGCGCGTCGACTTCGAATCCATAGCCCGCACCCACCACCAGCGGCGCCAGGTCCGCTGCGGCCTCACGCACCAGCTGGGCCAGGTCCAGCCGCTGCAATGCGCCCACGTTGCGGTCCAGGCGCTGCAGGTCGAGCAGGTGCTCGGCAACATTGCCCAGCCGCGCCACGTCGGTCAGCAGCTGTGACTTCAACTCACCCTGCGGCAGCTGCGACAGGCGCGCCTGCACCACGGCGATCGGCACGCGCAGTTCGTGCGCCGCGTCGGCGAGGAACTTGTCGCGCGCGGCATAGCCCTGCTGCACCTTGTCGATGGCGTCGTTGAATGCTTCCACCAGCGGCGCCACTTCCGTCGACACCAGGCGCGCGTCCAGCCGGGCACCCGGCTGGCCGATATCCAGCTCCTTGGCCTGCTGCGCGGAACGGCGCACGCCGCGCATCGCACGGTGGATCACGGTCGGCATCACCAGCAGGGTGACCACGATCAACGGCAGGAAGAACCACAGGCCGATCAGCCGCAGCACCATCAGTGCGCCGTCCAGCAGCCCGCCCTTGGGTGCGCCTCCCACCATCACGGTGATGCGGCGCCCATCCTCGTTGCGGATCATCACCCGCGCCACGTCCAGATAGGGCGGCACCAGCGACCCGAGCTCGCTGGCACCCACGGTCGGCAGCCGCGCAAGCAGCGGCGCGTGGACCGCCGGGATGGTGCCGCGCTCAAGCCAGACGCCCTTGTCGTCGACCGCAGCGAACCAGAGATTGCCACCGGCGTCGGTATCGAGCGCGTCCCAGCGCGCCTGGTCCAGTACCAGGCGGCCGCCTTCGCTGTGCACCGCCTTGGCCACCGCCTCGGCAACGAACATGTCCATGCCCCAGGAGTCCTTGTCGCCCCAGGTCAGGATCAGGGCGACCACCGCGAACAGCACGGTGAAGGCCTGCGCCAGGAACAGGCGCCAGGCCAGGCCCAGGGTGATCGAACGGATCGGACGGGCCACCTCAGGCCTCCGCCAGCAGGTAACCGACACCCCGGATCACATGGATCTCCACGCCAGCACCGGCCTGCTGCAGTGCCTTGCGCAGCTTGGAGATATGCGCGTCGAGCGCATTGGACTGGATCTCATCGTCGAAGCCGTACACCGCGGCCTCCAGCGCGCTGCGGGTGACCGTGCGCCCCTGCCGCATCGCCAGGGCCTGCAGTACCAGCACCTGCCGCCGTGGCAGTGCCAACGGCTGGCCCTCCACCTGCGCCTGCAGCGATTCGAAATCGAATTCGAGCCGCCCCAACCGCAGGCTCGGCGTCACCATCGCTGACGGCCTGCGCGACACGGCGCGGATCCGCGCCATCAGCTCCTCGATCGCGACCGGCTTGACCAGATAATCATCGGCGCCGACATCGAGGCCTTCGACCTTGTCGGACAGCGTGCCCTTGGCGGTCAGCATGATCACCGCCAGGTTCGGCCGCAACGCGCGCGCATTGGCGACGAATCCGGCACCATCGCCATCGGGCAGCTGGCGGTCGAGCAGCAGCAGCTGGTGCACCGGTTCGCGCAACGCGAGCGCGGCCTCGGCCAGGCTGCCGACCACATCGGCGACCACGCCCTGCCGCTCCAGGCCCGATTGCAAGGCGCGGGACAGATCGGGATCGTCTTCGACCAGGAGGATGCGCATCAGTGACTCGTCTATCGGAAACGCTGCCGATCATAGTGCCTGGCGCCCTGCTTTGGCGCCCATGGATGCCCGCGGCTGCAGGCGCAATGTTCTGACAATGTTGCCCCTTCAGCATGCGCAGCCATCCCCCGCAACGTGGCCGAACGATGCTGTCGCTGCCCCTGACAAGGACCCCCATGGCCTCCGTCTCCCACACTGCCGACGCCCACGCCATCCTGCGAGCGCCTGACCTGGACAGCGCCGAGCGCGCCTATCTGGGGCTGATGCCCGACCTCGAACACGTGAACGCACTGGCCCGTCGTGCCGTGGGCCTGTCACGCGTGGCCGACGCGGCACGCGGCTATGCGTTGTCGATGACCCTGGTCGGACTGCGCCTGCAGGAGCTTGAGATGGGCGAGCCGACGGCCAGGCAACATCGCCAGGCGACCCTGCACAGCCTGCGCCAGGCCTTCAGCGCCTGACGGCGCGCGCGCCTGGAGAGCGACGCGGCATCTTCGCGGTGCCACCGGCATCCGTCGCATCAGCGCGGCGCGCGAGCACTGCACATCCGCGTCACGTCAGCGCAGCGTGCTCCACGCCAGCAGCACGCACAGGACCGCGACCCAGGCCACGGCCTTGAACGTGCCTTCCAGCATGTTGCCGCCAAACAGGCCCTCCAGCAGTGGATTGGGCCTGGACACCGGGACGTGATCGCTCATGCAGCAGTTCCTTTCCGTGGTGGCGCGGTTGCGCGGTAGCCCGGAGTCTACGCCTGTGCATCCCGGATTCATCGTCGCCTGCCTGCCTTTGGCGACGCATTCCGGGCCTTCGTCGCAGGCCGGCTGCGATACCCGGCGCGCCATGCCAGCCTCCATGCACTTTCCCGCTGGAGCACCGTGCCATGCCGATGCTTGCCCTGATGCTGCTGTTCTCCAGCCTGTTCGGCGACGGCGATGGCGGCGGTCCCACCGAGAACGCCCTGCGCAGCCAGATCCTGCGCGTTGAGGCCGCGCAGGATGCGCACGGGGCCGAGCCGCTGCAGCTCTATCACCTGCGTCCGGACCGTATCCTGCGCCTGGGCTGCCAGCGGCTGCCTGACCCGCACAGCGCGGCGCCCGATGCCGGGCCGGTCCAGGTCCGCGTGGCGCAGTTGTGGGAGCGCGTGGATGGGCGATGGCAGATCCGGCGTTCGATCAGCATCCACCGCTGAATTCACGCCACTGAACCGGCGGGAGGGCCCCGCTTTCACGGGAAGGACAGGCCACCTCATCGGAACGAAAAAAGCCGGCCCAGGGGCCGGCTTTCATCGTTTCCACCGCTTCACCGGCGGACCGGGAGCAGGTGGTGGGCGGTACAGGGTTCGAACCTGTGACCCCTACCATGTCAAGGTAGTGCTCTACCGCTGAGCTAACCGCCCATCATGTTCTTGCCGCCCGCAGGCTGGCCTTGTTACGTAAAAACCCGGCGCCAGGGCCGGGCTTTGCAGTTCACGACAGTCCCCTTGCGAGGGCTTCGTGGTGGGCGGTACAGGGTTCGAACCTGTGACCCCTACCATGTCAAGGTAGTGCTCTACCGCTGAGCTAACCGCCCGTTTTTGCTTCTGCATTTCCGCGATTGCGTCGGTGCAGGCCGCGTATATTACGGATGCCGGCAGGGAAGCGCAACACTTTTGTGAAGATGACGCTGCACTGCCACGTTCAGCCGAGGCTGGCTTCCTTCAGCTGCCGGATCTGGTCGCGCACGCGCGCGGCATCCTCGAACTCCAGGTCCTTGGCGTGCTGGTACATCTGCTGTTCCAGTGCCTTCAGACGCACCCCCAGCTGTGCCGGCGACAGCGAACGGTAGTCGGCCGCCTCTTCGGCCACGCCCGGCCGGCCCTTGCCCCGGCCTTTCTTCGCTTCCTTTTCGGCCGCATCCGAACGTGCGCCTTCCAGCACATCGACGATCGGGCGCGCCACCGAACGCGGCACGATGCCGTGCTCTTCGTTGTACTCGACCTGCTTGGCGCGACGGCGGTCGGTTTCATCGATCGCCGCCTGCATCGAACGGGTGATCTTGTCGGCGTACAGGATCGCCTTGCCGCGCACGTTGCGGGCCGCACGGCCGATGGTCTGGATCAGCGAGCCGGTGGAGCGCAGGAAGCCTTCCTTGTCGGCATCCAGGATCGCCACGAGTGACACTTCGGGCATGTCCAGGCCTTCGCGCAGCAGGTTGATGCCGACCAGCACGTCGAACTTGCCCAGGCGCAGGTCGCGGATGATCTCCACGCGCTCGACCGTGTCCACGTCCGAGTGCAGGTAGCGCACGCGGATGCCATGCTCGGTGAGGTACTCGGTGAGGTTCTCGGCCATGCGCTTGGTCAGCGTGGTGACCAGCACGCGATCACCGGCCTTGATGCGCGCGTTGGCCTCGCTCATCAGGTCGTCGACCTGGGTCCCGACCGGGCGGATCTCCACCACCGGATCGATCAGGCCGGTCGGGCGCACCACCAGTTCGGTGATCTCGTCACCCGCCTCGCGCAGCTCGTAAGGACCGGGCGTGGCCGACACGTAGATGCTGCGCGGGCAGCGCTCCTCCCACTCCTCGAAGCGCAACGGACGGTTGTCCAGCGCCGACGGCAGGCGGAACCCGAATTCGACCAGGGTTTCCTTGCGCGAGCGATCGCCCTTGAACATAGCGCCGATCTGCGGAATGGTCACGTGCGACTCGTCGATCACCAGCAGCGCATCCGGCGGCAGGTAGTCGAACAGGGTCGGTGGCGGCTCGCCGGCCTTCTTGCCGGTCAGGTGCCGGGAGTAGTTCTCGATGCCATTGCAGAACCCGACCTCGGCCATCATCTCGATGTCGAACTGGGTGCGCTGCGCCAGGCGCTGCGCCTCGACCAGCTTGTTCTCGGCATACAACTGCTCAAGCCGTTCCTTCAGCTCGACCTTGATGGTTTCCACCGCGGCCAGCACGCGCTCGCGGGTGGTCGCGTAATGGGTCTTGGGATAGACGGTGAAGCGCTGCATGTTGCGCAGCGTCTCGCCGGTCAACGGATCGAACATCGTGATCTTCTCGACCTCGCCGTCGAACAGCTCGATGCGCAGCGCCTCGCTGTCCGACTCGGCCGGGAACACGTCGATCACTTCGCCGCGTACGCGGAAGGTACCGCGCTGCAGCTCGTATTCGTTGCGCGTGTACTGCAGCTGGGTCAGGTGGTTGATCAGGTCGCGCTGGTCGATGCGTTCGCCCTTGGACAGGATCAGGCGCAGCGACAGGTAGTCTTCCGGTGCACCCAGGCCGTAGATCGCCGACACCGTGGCCACCACGATCGCATCCGGGCGCGACAGCAGGGTCTTGGTCGCGGCCAGGCGCATCTGCTCGATGTGCTCGTTGATCGAACTGTCCTTCTCGATGAAGGTGTCCGACGAGGGCACGTAGGCCTCCGGCTGGTAGTAGTCGTAGTAGCTGACGAAGTACTCCACCGCGTTGTGCGGGAAGAAGGCCTTGAACTCGCCATACAGCTGCGCCGCCAGCGTCTTGTTCGGCGCCATGATCAGCGTCGGCTTCTGCACGTTCTGGATGACGTTGGCGATCGTGTAGGTCTTGCCCGAGCCGGTGACGCCGAGCAGGGTCTGCTTGGCGATGCCGGCCTCGAAGTTGCTGGTCAGCTTGGCGATGGCATCGGGCTGATCGCCCGCCGGCGAGTACGGCGAGACAAGTTCAAAACTGTCGCTCATGGTGTTGCCAGTTCCCGGGGAAGATGAGTATACGAGGCGTGGGGTGACGGCTGGCTGAGGGGTCTCCGGGCAGCCCGCCGCGGAGCTTCCCGATGGCAGCCGCCCGGCCAGGCGCGGAGGCTGAATGCATGCGCCCTGCCCACGCCCCCTGCCCCGTCGGCCCCCGCCCAGCGCGGGGCGTTCACCTGACCGAACTGCTGGTGGTGGTCGTGGTGCTGGCAGTGCTTGTCAGCCTGGCACTTCCCGCCCTGGGAGCCGCACTGGAGCAACTCCAGTCGGATCGCCTGCGCATGCAGTTGCACAGCGCCCTGAACCAGGCACGGGCAGCTGCACTCAGCCGGCGCAGGACCATCGGCATCTGTCCCAGCCTAGACGGGCTGACCTGCGGCGACGATTGGAGCCATGGCTGGTTGCTGTACCAGCCTGGACACGATGGCTCGACTGCCCCTTTCCTGCATCAGGCGCTGACCCCGCGCAGGCGATTGGCCGCCCGCAGCACGACCGGGCGCCCAGCACTGGAATTCCGCGCGAACGGGCGCAGTCATGGCCGCAACGCGAGAATCTTGATATGCCAGCACGGCCGTGCCCAGGCCGAGGTCGTCGTCAGCAATACTGGACGAGTCCGCTCCCAACGATTGGATGGAGACTCTGGTTGCTGAAGGCCTGCCTGCAGACGCCGCAAACTGCAAAAAAAAAGCCGCGAGTCATCGCGGCTTTTTTGCATCTTGCGCCCGAAGTTGGACTCGAACCAACGACCCCCTGATTAACAGTCAAGTGCTCTAACCGGCTGAGCTATTCGGGCGGGGACGCGCATTCTAGTAGGTGCCCGGGAGGGATGCAAGCCCCACCCACAACATTCACCAGCAGGCCGCCACCCTCGACGCGCTTGCGGTCTTTACGCCGGCTTGATTGATGGACAGGGTGCCGCACTTGTCCTTGGCCTGGTCGCCCTGGGGAGTCGCGGTCAGCGTGAACGTCCCCTGTGCGGCCTGTACCGTCACCGCATAGTGCGCCGTGCCGCCTTCGCGAGGCGACTGGGCCGTCGTAGCGCCGCCGCTGAACCGGAAGTTGGCATAGGTGTTGTTGGTCGTATGCGAGCGCTCGGCCAGCTGGGCGTACTCGACAAGATCCGCCTTCGCCTGGGCGCGACGCGACTTGCGAACCTGTTCGACATAGGAAGGATAAGCCACCGCTGCCAGGATCGCGATCACGGCAACGACGATCATCAGTTCGATCAGGGTGAATCCCTTCGCCTGCGCAAACGCGCGAGGCTGGCGCACCAACGACCCTGCATTCGTGGGGAACATGCTCACTCGAACTCTCCGTTACTGGATCTGGCGCCAGGACTGGCGACCGCAGGGATAAGGGGCATACATGGGCGCGGCGCCTGAGACATTGACCGCGATCCAGCAGCCAGCGCCACTGGGAATCGTCGGAATCTCGGCGTCGTCCGAGGACTTACTGGCCGGCTGCAGACGGGGCACCACCGAGACGCCCACATCCTTGACCGGAGCATTGCCGCCGGTACTCAACTGCAGACCAGCTGTACCTTCGGCTGCCGCCGTACCCGTGATCGACCCAAGCCGCATGCCCGCCAGTGCTCCCAACCCGGTCCGCGGACTCAGCCCCAGCAGCCAGTTGGCACCACTGGTGCTGCAGCCGCTGGTGATGGATTCGGGCGCGTAGGTCGTGATGAACAACGTGCTTGAAGCAAGCTCCGGATAACCCACGGCACGCTCACCTGCGGGGAGATCCACATACCAGCCACGCGACCCGGTCGGTGCCGTACCCGCCTGGATGCTGCGCGCGCCCCCGGTGGTGGACAATGTGTTGGGCGTGAGATTGGAACGCGTCAACGTGGTTGTGATCACACCAGCGGACAGATCATTGAATCCGTAGATGCTCTGGATCTGGGTACCGGAGATCGGCAGCGTGTCATCGTTGAACGAGAAGCTGCCCGTGCCAAACATCACCAGCACGCCACCACTCTCACCGGACGCCACCTGCAGACCGCCGGTAATAGGCTGCCGGTAGGTGGAACCGCTCTGCACGAAGGTCCCGGTGGTGAACGCCGGTACCGTTACCGTTGCCGCATCGGACAGCAGATCGAACTTCCACACCGCCCCCTTCAGGTCTGCCGCATAAACGGTATCGGCGTAGCCATCGCGGATACGGATGGGGGCGTTTGTGGTCGGATCCAGACGCGTGCTGTCCACTCGATCAAGCACCACGATATTGCCCAGGCCATTCTTGCCCGCAATGGTCGAGCCCGGTTCACTGGCTTCAATCATGCGCACCCGAGGCGTCGCTCCGGTGCCGATATCCACCACGAACAGGACTGCCTTGTTGCTGGCGCTGGAATAGCCATTGCCGAAAATCGCCTTCCAGCTGACCGAGCCATCGGCCGCACGCACCGGCACAATGACCGGCTTTCCGAGCACGTGGCCGATGTTGGCGCGGACCGCCGTATCGCCGGTGAGATCATTGATTTCCCACAGTCGGTTGGCACCAGCGAAGGTGTCGGGCGCGCTGACATCCAGCGCAAACACGCCACGGCCGCCGGCACCGGTGGTACCTACCAGCGTCGTATGCCAGTCACCGCCGTAGAAGGTGTCGCCGACGGTCAGCGGACCGTCCACGAAGTACTTGTGCACGAACGGCTGTGCGTACTTCTTCTCGGGATCGTTCGGGATCAGCAGATTGCCCATGTGGCCATACGAGGTGGCCGGAATGTAGCCAAACAACTCGCGGCCGCCCTGGCCACCCACCACTCCAGCCGCATCCATGCCGCCATCAAACGCATGCAACATGCCATCGTTGGCTCCGGCATAGACCACATAGCGGCGGTTCGCGCGTTTTGCCGTCAGATAGTTGGAATAAGTGGTCCCGAGGCTACCCGCCAATGCGCGATAGCCGAAGTCGTCTCCCGGCGCGCTGATGACCGGCGTGGAATTGATGATGTCGCCCAGCAACGTCGTGCGATCGCGCAGCCGCCCACCACGACGGACCTCGCGACTGGTGTCGCCAAGCAGATAATTTGCCGCTGCCGCAGCATCAACCCCCAGCGCGGTCAGCGTTGAGGCATTGCAGATGGACTGCGCCGGATATTGCGTGGACGAGAGGCCGCACAACCCCGCCAACGACACCGTGGTCGTGCCGAACTTGCGCACTGTTCCTGCATCATTGAAATAAACGTTGCGCGCGGTGGCGGCAGGGAACTGCTCGCTGGCTTCCCAGATACGCGTGTACTGCACTTCGCGAGTCGTCGGATTGATCGTGGCCTGGCTGGCGGTGAGGCGGCTGAACCAGTCAGTGCCATTGTTCTGGACATCGTACATCGGCACGACCGTCAGCGACCCTGGGCCGATGCGGGCACCACTCTGAGCGAACGTTCCCGACGGCGAAGAACCCGAACTGACCGCCGACAGCACCCGACGCATCGCATCGGTCACGTCGGTAGGCGTCTTGGCATTGATGAACTCGCCGCGACTGTTGATCGAGGCGTGCCACAATTCGTCGATCACGCGGCCGTCGTCGGCCGTCACCGGGTCGCCGTTGGCGTTCCAGTTCGGCGGGTTTGCGTAAGGATCATCAGTCGACGCCTGATTGACTTCGTAGATGTTGCCCTGAGCCCCCAGCGTCACACCGTAGAAATTCATGTGCAGGTTGGTCTGGCAATCCAATCGCTTCCAGTCCGGCGAAGAGGAATCGAGACTCTTGCACTGCTCCGGAACGGGCACCAGGCCAGCCGGGAAGCTGGCGCCGGTACGCAATGGGGTGGACGCGCCGGCGTAATAGGACGCGGCGATATCGGCAATGGTATTGCTGTAACCATCGGCAAAAGGCGCGCCCGGGAAGTGGGTGCCCCCGGCCGCGTCGGCATTCCCATAGCCGCTGGCGACATTGTTGGCATTGGTGTAACCGTCAGTAAACAGCATGCCGCCATTCTTTTGGCAGGCGCGAACGACCGGGGCGCCACTGTCGGTCCGGCGGAACTGTTCACCGAGGAACGCGACCGCCTGTCGGTTGGGCGTACCGCCGGCAGGCTTGAGTCGATAAATCTGCGCAAACAGGTCCGCGCGCTGGGTAGCCACGTCGAACATGGTCACGTTCTGGCGGTTGTTGATGGTGAAGTAGCCCACACGCATGTTCTCTACGCCTGCCATCGCATGCGAAGAGGAGCCCACCATCGACAGGATACGATTGCGGTGGTACTGGAACCAGTTCGCGAAATTCTTCTTCGCCTCGGCGAGCTGGGGCGAGCCCTGCGCGTAGTTCGCGTCGAGGATCTGATAGCGGCGCATGTCGCAGCCTGGACCGCAGGCATTGCGGATCAAGGGCCGGTTCACGTCCGCGGTCAAGTAGCCGGCCGGTGCCGGCGCACTGGCGGGCAAATAGAATGTCGCCGGTACATACCCCATCTGCACGGTGCAGTTGGCGCGCACATCGACATCATTCGCCAAGGTGATCCAGTTGCCGTTGGAACTGGCCAGCCCATTGCTGCTGGTCGAGTTGCAGCTACGGGCAGTGGAGCGATAACGGGTGCCCGCCGGGATCGTCATCCCCGTCATGAACTGGAAGGCTTCACCATTGACTTCACGATAGGCCAGGTTGTAAATCGTGCCGTATCCAGTCGAGAAATCGGTGCCATAAACGCCGGGATCGCGCGGGTCGGTACGGGCGTTGCCGAAGTCTGCATCCGGCCACAGGGTGTTGTTGCTCGCGTCGGCCTGGGGAAGTTTCCAGGGACTGTAGGTCACGTCGGGGTTGTAGTAACTCGCGTTGTAGGTCGGAGAACGCGCGAAACCAAAGGAATCGATTGGCGGGATGGCGCGTCCCGGCGAGTACGACGCGGCGAATCCCGAATGCGGGAAAAGATACAGGTAGCAGTCCGCCGAGTTGGTTGAGCAGCCCTCACCGACGTTGTAGAACACACCCGCGGAGCTGAAGAAGCTGCTGCCCGTCCATTGCATGCGACCATCACCCCCCTTGAAGATGCGCTCGAACGTCATTGAGTTCGAATCATCAACCGCCATGATGAAGGCGGGCGGGATGGCCGTGGTGTTGTTAAGCGGTGCCTGGGCGAGATCGCCCTGCCCTTGCGCTGCGAACAGGCTGTAGGCGAAATAGCCGCCCACGCCCAGCAGGGCGACAGCGGACGCAGCGATGATCCGGGGGGTTCGACGGGACATGCCGACAACCTCAGGGCTTGAAGATGGAATCGATCGACGCCGTCGACGAGGAATCCGTCGGGGTATCGGTAGCGAAGGTGGTGATCTGGTAGATCGGCGTCACCGGGTCGAGCGGCTTGCCCATCGACAGCGAACCGCCACCGATGACACAAGAGTCGATACGGCGCACATTGACGGCTTCACGGGTCGTCAGTGCACGCCCCCGGCCCCATGCCACCGGGTCGAAGGCGATATCACAGTTCTGCTGGACATCGGTATCCACCAACGGCGCATCACTGGCCGCCGCAACACGGTTGGCGATGTTCTCGAGTGCATGCTCACTGCGCCGGGTCACACCCTCGGCGTTCTGGAAAGCGACATTGGTCGCGCGGTAATTGGACGCCATCTTTTCCTGCATGCCGGCGACCTGCATGCCGGCGATGCCGATCAGCGCCAGCAGGATGAGCATGATCAATGCCACATAGAGCACCGCACCACGCTGGGTACGGGCCATGGGGCGCTTGCGGACTCGAGCATTCATGGCATCAGTTCCCGAACAGGCGGTTGCGCAGCGCAATCGTGGATTCGTACGTTGAGCGGTAGCGCCCATCGCTCGGGCTTCCCGGCGCGAAGCCCACGCCCAATGCGCGTGGATAGTTGACTGCATTGGCAGGAGCTTCTGCCTGCGACGGCAGAGGACTACGGGCGAGGATGCCGACCTGGACCTGCCCGACGCGGCGCCACTGCGCCGCACCGGCGGCGCCGGTAGCGGCAGTCACGCCGGTGGCGGTGGACAGTCCGGTAATGTTGCCGGTCGGCGGCGAGGTGGTACTGATGGCAACCGTGCTGTCAAGACCGAACAGCAGCTGCAGGTTCTCGATCCCCTCAACCAGCTCCTCCGGCGTGCCGTAACCGTTGTTGCCGTCCGCACGCGCCCGCATCAGCGCCGGCTGCCCAGTGGTGGCCGAGGTTCCTACGTAGTACACCAACGACTCGGCCCGATAGATCATGGTCTGACCGGTCGGCTGTACGGTGTATCGCCCGAGGTTCGAACCATTGGCCGTGACCTTGCCGGCCGCGTAGGTGCCCTTGAACACGTTGACGTGGCTGCAGTCGGCCACGCCGAACACATTCGGCGCGGCAACACCGCCTTCGACCATGCGGGCGCCAGCGGTGGTGTCAAACCCCACCACACTGTTGCTGCTTGGCGCCAGTCCGGTGACCGGAACGCCTTCGGGCGCCAGATAACGCAGCACCAGAATGTCACTGCCACCACGGGGAGACAGTGCGGCGATCGACGCCGGGAGTGCGGTCGGCGTCGCCCAGGAGCCGCCGAGGGTGAGGTTCGCCCCCGGTTCGGTGTTCGGCGCCTCATAGCCCTGGATCGTCACGCTGAAATCCAGCGGATGACCTGAGCCGGTGGCGGCACCGGTATCGATGACCGGATCACCCTCGCCACGTACAAAATGCGCCTGGTCGTTCACGCAGCCGAAATGGCCCGCCATGCGGATGTCGCGCTGCAGAAACTCGAGAGCGAATCGACCATTCTCCTGCGCACGTCCGTTGCCCTCGGCCAGCCGCGAGGCCGCCCGCGAAGCGAGGAAAACCTGCGCGACGCCCAGCATCAGTACCAGGCCGATGACCATGGCGATCATCGTTTCGATCAATGAAATGCCGGCCACCCGGTGCGGCGGGACGGGACGAAGGCTCATAGCTGGGATACCAGGGTAAAGGTGGTCCGGGTGTCTGGGTTGCTGGCATCCCAGCGCTGGTCACCCCAGGCGATGGCCACGGTGACCTGGCCATTGGCGTTGAGGACCGTAGCACTCGCGCCTTCCCCCAGCGCCTGGACGACCTGGCACTGCCATCGGGTGATGTTGCTGGCCACGCCCAGGCCCGCTCCCAGTGTGCGGGTGCATGAGCTGGATTTGATCGAGTTGGCGGCGAACGTAGCGTTGGTATACCACGCGGCCTGGTACCGGTTGCTTCGCATCTGGTCCAGCATGTCGTAGGCCAGGTTGGTGGCCTGCGTGCGATAGTTCGAGCTCTGCACGAAGCGCACGTTCATGGTCTGCAACAGGGCGAACCCAAGCAGACCGAACGCCAGCACGATGATGGTGACGAGCACTTCCATCATGCTGAAGCCGCCCTGGCGCCGGGCAAAGGACGGGAGACGACGGTTCATTGGCAGGCTGCCTTGGTGGACGTGATCTGGCCCGCCGCATTGACGGTCAGTGTGCGCCGAAGTGCATCGCTGCCACAGCTCTTGGGCTGCAGCACGATTTCCTGGGTCGCCGCGGCGCGGCGGCGGCCTCGGTTGTCGAACGCAATCACGCTGTCGGAGGGAGCGGTGACGCTGATCGCATCGGAAGAAATGGTCACGAAGCGCAACACCGCTTCACCCGACTGCATCGCGCCGTCGCCGTTGGCATCGGACCAGGCGAGCATCCCCGATGTCCAGGCATTGTCGCAGCTGGTCCCAGTAGAGCTGCCACAGACGCCGCCGCCCCGCTTGTTGCGCACCGCTTCACTGCGCGCCAATGACAGCAGGCCGGTGATTTCATTGCCCGACGAGGCGATCCGATTGGAGCGGATCGTGCTCTGGAAGCTGGGGAACGCAATGGTCGCCAGGATCGCCACCACGGCGATCGTGACCATCAGTTCAACCAGCGTGAAGCCGTTTTGCCGGCGCAAAGACATTGGACGCTCCCCAGCGTGTTGGTGGCCACGATGGGCCATCGCCCCGCCACCGGCAAGCGGCGGCAGGATGAACGGTCAATCCGGGGCGACGGGCGTCAAAGGCTTGACGTGCACTCTCCCCGACCGGTGCCGGCGCGATCCCCATCGCGCCGGCCCGGGTTCAGGCCAGCACCTGGTAGCAGGGCTGGTATTCGCCGGAGATCTTCATCCGGCGCTGCTCGACGAAGGCGCGCAGCAGCGCGTCCAGCGCCTGCATCATGTCCGGGTCACCGTGGATCTGGAACGGCCCGAACTGCTCGATGCGGCGCATGCCGTCCTCCTTCACGTTGCCGGCCACGATGCCCGAGAACGCCCGGCGCAGGTCGGCCGCCAGCGCGTGCGGCGCACGCCCGTGATGCAGGTCCAGCGCCGCCATCGCCTCGTGGGTCGGCACGAACGGCTGCTGGTACTCCCACGGAATCTCGATCGACCAGTTGAAGAAGAACGAGTCCTTCTGCGCCAGGCGGTGTTCGCGCACGCGCTTGATGCCACTGGCCATCTTCCTGGCCACGGCCACCGGGTCGCCGATGATGATCTCGTAGCGCTCGGCAGCCTCGTCGCCCAGGGTCAGGCGGATGAAGCGGTCGATCTGCTCGAAGTATGGCGCTGCCACGGTCGGGCCGGTCAGGATCAGCGGGAACGGCAGGTCCTTGTTCTCCTCGCGCAGCAGGATGCCGAGCAGGTACAGGATCTCTTCGGCCGTGCCGACGCCACCGGCGAACACGATGATGCCGTGGCCGATGCGGACGAAGGCCTCCAGGCGCTTCTCGATGTCCGGCATGATCACCAGATGGTTGACGATCGGGTTCGGCGACTCGGCCGCGATGATGCCCGGCTCGGTCAGGCCGATGTAGCGCGTGACGGTGCGGCGCTGCTTGGCATGGGCGATGGTCGCGCCCTTCATCGGGCCCTTCATCGCGCCCGGGCCGCAGCCGGTGCAGATGTCCAGGCCGCGCAGGCCCAGCTCGTAACCCACCTGCTTGGTGTACAGGTACTCGTCGCGCGAGATCGAGTGGCCGCCCCAGCACACCACCAGGTTCGGATCGCCCGGGTTGAGGATGCGCGCGTTGCGCAGCAGGCCGAACACCGCGTTGGTGATGCCCTCGGACGACTCCAGCTCGGCCGCGTAGGCCGGGCCCATCTCGATGGCCATGTAGGCCAGGTCGCGCACGACGGCGAACAGCAGTTCGGCGACACCGCGGATGATCTCACCGTCGACGAAGGCCATCGCCGGTGCGTTGACCAGGTCGATGCGCACGCCGCGATCCTGCTGCGCCACCTGGATGTCAAAATCAGGGTAGAGGTCGCGCGCCGCGCGCGGATCGTCCGAGGCGCTGCCGCTGGTCAGCACGGCCAGCGCGCAGCGGCGCAGCAGCTCATGCATGCCGCCGGCGGAGGCATCGCGCAGGCGTGCCACTTCGGCCCGCGACAGCACGTCCAGCCCACCACGCGGGTAGATCCGCGCATCCTGCACCGGCAGCGCACGGGCTGATTTTTCGTTCGTGGTCATATCCAATTTTTCGCTTCCTTCAAGGTTTCCGACTGTACTGCCGCCCCCTTAAAAAGCAAAACGGCCGGGAAGCCCGACCGTTGGATGTGTGCTGCCCGCGTTCGCCTGTCCGGGACCGCCTGGGCGGCGTTGACGCCGCGCACATTTCTGGATGCTACGCCGTTGCCCGACACCCTGCAAGGACTTTCGCCTGAACGGAAAACGGCCGGGTTTCCCCGGCCGTTTCCATTTACAGCAACGCTACGTCAGTGCATCAGAACTGGTAGCGGAAGCCCAGCTGCAGCGACCACTGCGAGACACCGACGTCGAAGCCGTCTGCGTCGTTGTTGGCCACCGTCGGCAGGTCAGCGCCGCGGAAGTTGTAGACGTACTTGCCGTCCTTCATGCCCTGCAGGGTAGCCACGCGCGCATCGGCGAAGAAGCCGTAGTCGTAGATGTTGCCCCACTTCTTGTTGAGCATGTTGCCGACGTTCTGGATGTCCAGCCACACTTCCGACTTGTGACCCTTCATGAAGCCCGGCAGCTGCTGGCTGATGCGGATGTCGAAGGTGTTGATCCAGCCGGTACGGAACTGGTTGGCCGGAGCGTAGCCGCCTGCGTACTTGGCCAGCTGCGGGTTGGCCGCCAGCCATTCGTAGAACGACTTCTCCATTGCCGCATCCGGGGTGAAGGTGCTGCCCACCAGATTGCCGAACAGAACCTCGCCCGGGTTCGGCACGTAGAACAGGTCGTTTGCGGCACGGCCGTCGCCGTTGGCATCGTTCACGTACACGTAGCTGTACGGACGGCCGCTGCGGCCCTCGTACACCAGACCGACCTTGGTTTCGTAGTCGCCGAAGAACTTGTGCTTCCAGTTCAGCGAGCCCGACAGGCGGTCACGGATCTGGTAGCGCGAGGTGTTCTCGGTTTCGCTGTTGGCGTTGAAGGCGTACTGGTAGTTCCAACCCGAGCTTGCGGTGGAGCTGGTCAGCGAGCCCACTTCGGTAGCGTCGGTGTAGGTGTAACCGATGTTCCAGGACCAGTCACTGGCGTCCGACCACGGCTTGCTCAGCGACACGGTGAACTGCGAGGTGCGGCCCTTGTCGGTGTTGGCGATTTCGTAGACGGCGTCGTAGCCGCGGTTCCGCCCGAAGCGGGCATCGCTGTTGGTCCACAGGTTGCCGTTGCGCGACGCAGCGTAATAGAGCTCACGACCATCCGGACCCAGCTGCTGCACCGGGCCCAGGTTCAGGTTCCTGTAGTACAGGGCATCCTTGACCTTGGTGACCAGCAGCTCGGCCGAAGCCACGATGCCGTACCACGGGGTCTCATGGTCGAAGGCCAGGTTGGCCTTGTACACCGACGGCATCTTGAAGTCGCTGCCGACGAAGTTGACGTTCTGACGGTTCGAGCCCGGGGTAGTCGGGACCGGCTGACTGTCCTTGTTCCCGTTGAACGGCAGCGTGCGATCGTAGGCAGTGTAGGCGTACACCGAATTGTTGAAGCCGGTGGCCGAGTAGCTGTTGCTCAGCCACACCTGCGGCGCATCACCCTGGAACAGGCCCACGCCGCCGCGCAGCTGGGTCGGACGCTCGCTGTCGAAGGTGTAGTTGAAACCGACGCGCGGCTGGATCAGGAACTTGTTGCTCAGCACCTCGCTGTTGTCGCGACCGAAGAAGGTCGAGGCTGCAGCGTTGTAGGTCGGGGCCGGGCTGGTGTCGGCACGGTCGGCACGCACGCCCAGGGTCAGGGTCAGGTTGTTGTTGACATACCAGGTGTCCTGCACGAACAGGGCCAGGTTGCTGTACTTGTAGTCAGCCGGAATCGAGCCCGGGGTGCGCTCCGGGTTGTAGTTGTAGCTGCTCCAGCGGCCCGCGGCGAAGTTGTCCAGGCCGTAGAAGGTGTAGGCACCCCACGAGTTGGCGCCGAAGTAGTTGTAGATGTCGTTGGTGTCGTACGAGGCGCCGAACTTGACGTCGTGGTCACCCAGGGTCCAGGTGGCGGCGGCGTAGTAGTTCCATGCCTTGGTCTCGAGGATGTTGTCCTGCGAATTGACCTCGGTACCCAGGTACAGCGAATCGCCCGACGGCGCAGCCTCGTTGCCGCCGAAGTAGATGCGGATGCTCGGCGCGTCGGTGGAGACGTTGCGGATCGCCGAGTACTCGCGGTACGACGCCTTCAATTCGGTCGAGAAGTTCGGGGTCCAGTCGCTGAACAGCTGGGCGACGTAGCTCTCGTTGGTCTTGTCATGCTGGTACCAGTACGAGCTCAGCGAGGCCGAACTGGTGGTCATGCCGTTGATGCGCAGCTTGCTCTGGTCGATCTTGCTGTAACGGATGTTGGCGCGGTGGTTCTCGCTGATGTTCCAGTCCAGCTTCAGCGCGTACTCTTCCATCTCCGTGTCGCCGTTGCTTTCCAGGCCACCGGCGTTGATGCCATAGCCCTGCGCGATCTGCTGCGCGCGGGTCACGTCGGCCAGGGTGAACTGCGGGTTGGCCTTGCCCAGCGCGGTGCCGCTCAGGTCGGCGCCCGGGGCGGCCTGCTTGAACTTTTCGTAGTTGGCGAAGAAGAACAGCTTGTCCTTGACGATCGGGCCGCCCAGGGTCATGCCGTAGGTTTCTTCCTTGGTGAAGCCCTTGAACGGCTGGCCTTCCGGGTTGTCGCCGAACCAGTCGCCATCACGGTAGGTGCCGTACACCGAACCGTGGAATTCATTGGTACCCGACTTGGTCACCGCGTTGACGGTGGCACCGGCGGCAGCAGCGATGCTGACGTCGTAGTTGGACAGGTTGATGTCCAGCGCTTCGATGGCTTCCATCGCGACCGGCTGGCGGCGGGTCGGCATGTTGTTGCCTTCCAGGCCGAAGGTGTCGCTGGCCGAGACGCCGTCGATGTTGATCGAGTTGAAGCGCGGGTTCTGGCCACCGGCCGAGATCGAGCCCGAGGCGCGATCGATGAAGGTCACGCGCGGATCCAGGCGCATCAGATCCTGGATGTTGCCGCCGATGGACGGCGCAACTTCGATCTGCTGCTGGCTGATGTTGGTGCCCGAGCCCATCTTGGTGGCGCTGAACACTTCCGAACCACCGCCGACAGCGGTGACCTGCACGGTGTCCAGGTTGGTCGCGGCGAGGTCGCCGGCCAGGGTGGCATTGATGGTGCCGGTCTGGTTCACGCCCAGGTAGACGCCATCTTCGGTCTTGGTGCCTTCACCCGGCTTGGTGATGGTGATCGAGTACGGACCACCCACGCGCAGGCCGCGCGCGTTGTAGCGGCCGGCCGCATCGGTGGTCGCACGCGAAACGGTGCCCGACTCGGTGTGGGTGATGGTGACTTCAGCGCCGGCAACGGGCTGGCCGCTGCGGGACACGACCTGGCCGCCGACACCGGCAGAGGTGCTCTGGGCGAAGGCGGGGGCGGCGGCAAGTGCAGCCACGAGACCAAGGGTGAGCTTGGACATCCGGAGTGGGTGGGTCATTTTTCGGTAGCCTCGATGCGAGTTGGCGATGGCGGAAAAAAAGCGCATCCAAGCAGCCCTGCGGGTGGCTGATCGGAGAGTTATCTGGGGTTCCCTACCGCTCGGCTGAAGGCAGCCCTAACGGTTAACACTAGATTAACACGCTACGCCATCAATGTGACGGTTGTGCGACAAACGGCACCGGTTCGCAACGCAATCGTGACGGGTTCTTCACTCCGCCTTTCCACGGGACTCACTTTTCCCGGGCCATCCCACTGGCATCAAGAATCTGCCCACGCCAGGCGCTCCCGGCCCCGGACAACAGGGTCACCGCCGCTGCCGCTGCGGCTTCCGGGCCTTGCGCAGCCGGGTCCTGGTCGACGGAATAGGCACGTGCGCGCAGCGCCGTGCGCAGGGGGCCGGGGTACAGGCCGCTGACCCGGACGGGACTGCGGCCCAGTTCATCGTGCAGGCTGGCGATCAGGCCACGCAGGCCGTGCTGGGCCACGCCGTACCCTCCCCAGTAGGCCTGCCCTACCCGTTCAGGGGCATCGACCGCGAACACCAGGGCGGCATCCTCGCGCTGCCGCAGCAGCGGCAGGCAGGCCTGGGCCAGCCAGGCCGGGGCCGTCAGGGTGACATGGACCGCGCGGGCGAAGCTGGCCGGGTCGGCCAGCTCGAACGGGGTCAGCCCCGGGAAATGCGCGGCGCAGACCAGCAGGCCGTCCAGCCGCCCCAGCTCGCGCTGCAGGGCCTGGGCCAGTTCGGCGTAGTCGTCGGGGCCGGCACCTTCCAGGTCCAGCGGGTACAGCAGGGGTTCCGGGCCGACCGCCTGGACCTGGGCATAGACCCGGTCCAACCGGCGCGGCTTGCGCCCCAGCAGGACCACGGTGGCCCCGGCGGCTGCGGCAGCAACCGCCGCGGCACTGCCCAGCCCGCCGCCGGCCCCGGCGACCAGCACCACGCGGTCCTGCAACGGGCGGCCATCGAACGCCCCGTCAGTCGGTGACGTCGACGGCCAGGCACTCATCCCTGGGTCGCCTCTTCGACGATGCGCTTGAGCTCGCCGGATTCAAACAGTTCCATGACGATGTCGCAGCCGCCGATCAGCTCACCGTTGATGAACAGCTGCGGGAAGGTCGGCAGGTTGGAGAAGCGCGGCAGGTTGGCACGGATCTCCGGTTCCTCGAGCACGTTGACGGTGCGCAGGGCGACAGCGCCGGCCGCCATCAGCGCCTGCACGGCGCGACTGGAAAAGCCGCACATCGGGTACTGCGGGGTGCCTTTCATGAACAGCACGAGCGGGTAACGATCGACCTCGGCCTGGATTTGCTGCATCACCGCCACAACCACACTCCTTGCTTCGCCGGACAACCCGACCGTGATGGTCGGCTAGACTGCCCACGGTAGCCGCCATTGTAAGCGGATGGAACAGGCTGCCGCCGTCCCCCTGGCCACGAACCTGTCCATGCCCGTCGAATTGCCTGCCCTGCCCTACCTCTCCGGCTCCCTGCAGCCGCACCTGTCCGCGCAGACCGTGGAGCTGCATCACGGCCGCCACCACCGCGCCTATGTCGACGCGGTCAATGCCGGCACCCTCGGCACCGAGTGGGAGGAGGCGTCACTGGAAGAGATCGTGCGCCATGCCCAGGGCGCTCTGTTCGATGCGGCCGCCCAGGCCTGGAACCATGGCTTCTACTGGCAGTGCCTGCGCCCGCGCGGCGGCGGCGAGCCGCAGGGCCGGCTGGGCGAGCTGGTCAAGCGCCAGTTCGGCGACGCACAGCGCCTGCGCGAGGAGTTCAACCGCACGGCGCTGGGCCTGTTCGGCTCGGGCTGGGTGTGGCTGGTACAGCACCCCGGTGGCCAGCTGGGCATCCAGGCCACGCGCAATGCCGGCACGCCACTGACCGGCGAAAGCACCCCGCTGCTGTGCTGCGACGTCTGGGAGCACGCCTACTACACCGATTACCAGAATGATCGCGCGCGCTACCTGGACGCCTTCTGGCAGCTGGTCAACTGGGAATTCGCCGAAAGCCGGCTGCGCTGAGGCAGCGGCTCGGTCACCGGGTAGTGCCGGCCGCTGGCCGGCAACCCACTGGACGCACAAGGATGCCGGAGTTGCCGGCCAGCGGCCGGCACTACCGAAATGCAGAGCGGAGCGTCACGCGCTCTCGTGCGCGGCCACCGCATCCATCACCCGCGCCGAGTACACCAGCGCGGCGCCGGCGTTGAGCGACACCGCCACGCCCAGTGCTTCGGCGATTTCCTCGCGGCTGGCGCCCTGCTTCAGCGCTGCGTCCACATGCACGGTGATGCAGCCGTCGCAGCGGGTGGTCACCGCCACCGCCAGCGCGATCAGCTCGCGGGTCTTGGCATCAAGGTGGTTGGTCTGGGCGCCGGCGTTGGCCAGGGTGGCGTAGCCCTTGATCGTGTCGGGCGAGAGCTTGCCGATCTCGCCGATACGACCCTTCAGTTCCTTGCGGTAGGCATTCCAGTCGAGCATGGTCGTGACTCCTGTAAAGGAGCTCCACGCTACCACCGGAAATGTTGCGCCAATGCCTGCACCGGCGCGCCACATCGTTGCATTGCCGGCCAGCGGCCGGCACTACCGGCTCAGCGGTTGCGCAGCGCGTGCACCGCGGGTGCGACCTGGGCCTGACGGTCCAGCTCCAGGCCAACCTGCTCCAGCGCATCGGCCAAGGCCACGGCATCATCGTCGCGCAGGGTGGCGTGGCCGACCTTGCGGCCCTCACGCGGCTGCTTGCCGTAATCGTGCCAATGGCCGCTGGCCTGGGCCAGCACCGGTGCCGGGTCGGGCATCTCGCCCAGCCAGTTCAGCATGCAGGCGTGGCCGAGCATGCGGGTGCTGCCCAGCGGCAGGCCCAGCACGGCACGCAGGTGGTTCTCGAACTGCGAGGTCTCGCTGCCTTCGATGGTCCAGTGGCCGGAGTTGTGCACGCGCGGCGCCATCTCGTTGGCCAACAACTCGCCATCGCGGCAGAACAGCTCCAGCGCGAACACGCCGACGTACTGCAGGTGCTCGGCGACACGGTGAGCGTAGCCGATGGCCGCCTGCTGCTCGGCGTCGGACAGCACCGCCGGCGCCACGCTGGCCGACAGCACGCCATCGACATGCCAGTTGCCGGTGATCGGCCAGGCCTCGAAGCTGCCATCGCGGCCACGCACGGCCACCACGCTGACCTCGCGCTGGAAGGCGACGAAGCCCTCCAGGATCAGCCCGGTGCGCTCGACCTGCGCGCCCAGCGCCTCCCAGGCGGCGTCGACGTCGGCCTCGCTGCGCAGGCGGAACTGGCCCTTGCCGTCGTAGCCCAGACGGCGGGTCTTGAGGATGCACGGCAGGCCGAATTCAGCGGCCTTCGCCGCCAGTTCGTCGCGGCTGCGGATGTCGGCGAAGGCCGGCAGCGGAATGCCCAGCTGCTGGAACAGGGTCTTCTCGCTCAACCGGTCCTGGGCCACCGCCAGCGCAGCCGGGGGCGGGTAGACCGGCACGCGGCCGGCCAGGAACTGCGCACTGTCGGCGGGCACGTTCTCGAAATCGAAGGTGACCACGTCGACCTTGGCGGCGAAGTCCGCCAGCGCCTGGCGGTCATCGAAGGCACCGACGGTGAGCGGCGCCAGCGGGCCGCTGCAGGCGTCGGCTGCCGGGTCGTACAGTTCGAAACGCAGCCCCAGCGGCGCACCGGCCAGGACCATCATGCGGGCGAGCTGGCCGCCGCCCAGGATGCCGACGGTCAGGCTCATTGGCGCGGATCGTCGTGGGCCATCACGTCTTCGGTCTGGCGTGCACGGAAGGCGTCCAGCGCCTGGCCGATCGCCGGCTGGTCGCTGGCCAGCATCGCCGCCGCGAACAGCGCCGCGTTGGAGGCGCCGGCATTGCCGATGGCGAAGGTGGCGACCGGAATGCCGGCCGGCATCTGCACGATCGACAGCAGCGAGTCCATGCCGTTGAGGGCCTTGGACTGCACCGGCACGCCCAGCACCGGCACGGCGGTCTTGGCCGCGATCATCCCCGGCAGGTGCGCGGCCCCGCCGGCACCGGCGATGATCGCGCGCAGGCCACGCGGGCCCGCCTGCTCGGCGTAACTGAACAACACATCCGGGGTCCGATGCGCGGACACCACCTTCACTTCGAACGGAACACCCAGGGCTTCAAGCTTCTGGGCGGCGTGCTGCATGGTTTCCCAGTCGGAACGGGAACCCATGACGATGCCGACAAGCGGCGCGATCGGGTTGGGGGTCATTGGCCGTCACCTGCCTTAAAGACGTATTCTAGCCATCTTCCACGCAAGACGAAGAACCATGGATCGCAAGCTGCTCGACCTGCTGGTGTCGCCGGACACCCGCCAGCCCCTGTCCCTGCTGGATGGCAAGGGCCTGGAAGCCCTCAACAAGGCCATCTCCGCCGGCGCGGTGAACAAGGCCGATGGCAACCCGCTGGCGCAGCCGCTGCGCGAAGCGCTGGTCACCCGTGACCGCAAGCAGGTGTTCCGCGTCGACGACGGCATCCCGGTGCTGCTGGCCGAGGAAGCCATCCCGACGGCCCAGATCGCCGACTTCCCTGCCGCATGAGCACGCTGCCGACGCCGGATGCGGCCCTGGTCGCCGCCGATGTCGCGCGTGCACTGGCCGAGGACCTGGGCAGCGGCGACGTCACCGCTGCCCTGCTGCCCGACCAGGCTGACAGCGCCTACCTGCTGTGCAAGCAGGACGCGGTGATCGCCGGGCGGCCCTGGTTCGACGCCACCCATCGCGCGCTCGACCCCGAGGTGCGCATTGAATGGCACATCGCCGAAGGCGATGCCGTCACCGCCGGCACCGTGCTGGCGCTGCTGCACGGGCGCAGCCGCAGCCTGGTCAGCGCTGAGCGCACCTCGCTCAATTTCCTGCAGACGTTGTCCGGCACCGCCACGACCACCGCCCGTTACGTGGCAGCGTTGGCCGGTACCGGCACGCGCATCCTCGACACCCGCAAGACCCTGCCCGGCCTGCGCCTGGCGCAGAAGTACGCGGTGCGCTGCGGCGGTGGCGAGAATCATCGCTTCGGCCTGTACGACACGGTGATGCTGAAGGAGAACCACATCCGTGCCGCCGGTTCGCTGGCCGCGGCGGTGGCCGCCGCGCGCCGTGAGTGGCCTGCGCTGCCGCTGGTGGTCGAGGTCGAAGACCTGGCGCAGCTGCGCCAGGCCCTTGAAGCCGGGTGCGAACGCATCCTGCTGGACGACTTCAGCCCCGACCTGCGCCGCGAAGCCGTACGCATCACTGCCGGCCGCATTCCACTGGAAGTCTCCGGCAGCGTCGGCCTGGGCGGCCTGCGCTCGATCGCCGAGGATGGCGTCGACTGCATCTCCATCGGCGGCCTGACCAAGCACGTGCAGGCGATCGACCTGTCGTTGAAGCTGGGCCCGCCACCGGGCTGAGGCCCGGCGTTGGGTCCGATCCCTTTTTCATCGGAAAAGGGATCGGACCCTGTTCTCACACCCGGCGTTCACGACAGCACTGCGACGCTGCGGGCATCCCCCACAGGAGCCGCGCATGCGCCGGATGCTCTTGCCTGCCTGTCTGCTGCTGGCTGCGGCGCCCCTGTCCGCAGCGGCCGCCGAAGCCTGCGATGTGCCGCCCCGCTTCGGCCTGAGTCCGTTGGCGGTGGCCATCCGCAATACTGCCTGCAATGAACACCGGCTCTGGTTCCGGCCTTTCATCGATCGTGATGGCCGTGCGGCGAGTCTCAGTGTCACCGAGGCCGAGAACGAACATCTGGCCGACAACGGACTGATCGCCTGGCAGCGCGTGGCCGGCTACTGGCGCAACAGCGGCACGCTCGACGCCATGGGCAGCATCGCCGGCGCCAGCAGCTGCCTGGCACCGCTGGGCACGCGCTATACCGACAGCGACTGCCGCGCGTTCCTGGTCGACAACCCGTGGTCGGCCGCCTTCATTTCGTGGGTGATGGTGCGTGCCGGTGTGCCCGGCTTCAATACCTCGCCACGCCATATCGACTACATCCGCGCCGCGTACCAGGGCGGCCCCTCGGGCGTGCCGTACAGGCTGGTCGACCCGGCCACGGCCAAACCCGCGCCCGGTGACCTGCTGTGCTTCCTGCGCGACCGCAGCAGCACGCTCAGTTACAGCGGATTGGTGCAGGCGCTGGGCAATGGCTCGGTGGGCCACTGGAAATCACATTGCGAAGTGGTGGTGGCCGCCAACCTCGGCGGCGACCAGACCCTGTACCTGGTCGGTGGCAACGTGATGAACACCGTGGCGATGCGGTTGCTGCCGCTGGATCGTACCGGGCTGATCAAGCTGCCGCCGGCGCGCGAACGCAACAGCACCGGCATTGACCCCAGCTGCACCCCGGGGCGTGAGGACGAATGCAGTTTCAACCGCCAGGACTGGGCGGCCCTGCTGCAGCTGACCGCGACCACGCCCTTGGCGATGCCTTCGCCCAGCACAGCACCGATGCAGGCAGTGCCGGCCACGGTGCCGGCCACCGCACCCCCAGCACCGATGACCGACCCGCAGCCGCCAAGGCGGTGACACAGGCGCTTGATCCAGCACGCATTCGCCGCCATCTTTGCCGGATCCACCTCTGACGGCTGACGCCATGCCCACCCTGCTGCTGTTGCTGATTGCCGGCGGAATCATCTACTTCTTCTGGAACGCCGCGCGCTCGGCCGCCGAGCGCGCGGTGGAACTGGGCCGCAATGCCTGCCGCGCCGCCGACGTGCAGTGGCTGGACCAGGCGGTGCACGCCACCGGGTTGCGCCTGTCGCGCGGCGAGGATGGCCGGCTCGGCTTCGAGCGCACCTTCAAGTTCGAGTATTCCTACGATGGCATCGACCGCCACGTGGGCCGCATGGTGCTGCGTGGCGACCAGTTGATCTCGTTCACCGGCCCCGGTGCGGCGCGGATCAGCCAGATCCGGCCGGATGTGGAGGATGCCGAGGATGTCTAGGGTTTAAGGATGTGCCGACCAACGGCAGGCACCCACCGCAAACGGGCAAAGAAAAACGCCGCCCATCGGGGCGGCGTCGGAAGGGTTACTTGACCACGCGCAGGTTCGGGCGGCCCTTCGGCGGCGGGCTGGCCGGCGGCGTATCGTCCGGTGGCGTGCCGTCCTCATGCAGCAGCTCGTCGCTGGTCGGCGCGGTTTCGCTGCCCGGGATGTCATCCGGCAGCGCCATGCCCTGCCCGGTCTCGCGGGCGTAGACGGCCAGCACGGCGCTGATCGGCACCTGCACCGGGTAGCTGGTACCGGAGAAGCGCGCCGAGAAGCTGACCATCTCGTTGTCGATCATCAGCCGCACGACAGCACGTTCGGCGATGTTGAGCACGACCCGGCCATCCTTGACCGCCGAAGGCGGGACCTGCACGCCGGGAACGCCGGCGTCGACCAGGATGTGCGGGGTCAGCTGGTTGTCGTTGATCCATTCCACCAGCGCCCGCAGCAGGTACGGGCGGTGGCTGGTCATGTGGAAGAAGTCTTCGGTCATGCGTGAAGTGTACGCGCCCGGCGGCCTGCCGGGGCGGATCGCCTGCACGCCGGTCGGCGTGCAGACGGGTACTGCATGGGCCGGTCAGGCCGGCAGGTCGCGCAGTTTCTTTTCCTGCTCGGTCAGGCTGCGGACGAAACCGGGGTGGCGGAAGATGCGGTTGCCGTAGTCCTCGATCGCCTTGCCGTCCTTCGGCAGCGGTACATCCAGCGACTGCAAGCGCCAGATGATCGGGGCCATGGCGCAGTCGGCCAGGCTCATTTCCGGGTTGAGGAAGAACTTGCTGGCCTTGAACAGCGGCAGCGAGGCCGTGAGCAGTTCCTTCAGGCGCTTGCGCCCGGCCTCGGCCTGGGTCTTGTTGCCCAGCTGGATGGCCTGCACCTGCGGCACCCAGTCGTGCTCGATGCGCAGCATCGCCAGGCGGATGCGCGCACGGGACAGCGGATCGACCGGCATCAGCGGCGGATGCGGATAGCGCTCGTCCAGGTATTCGCTGACCACCGAGGCGGCGTACAGCACCAGTTCGCGCTCGACCAGGGTCGGCACCGAATGGTACGGATTGAGATCGATCAGGTCTTCAGGCGGGTTCTGCGGATCGACCGGGACAAAGTCGAAGGTGACCCCCTTGGCCGCCAGGACCAGGCGTACACGGTGGCACAGTACGTCGTCGTTCGAGGAAAACAGCGTCAGTGTATTGCGCATGCGTACGCTCGCCGCCATCAAAGGCTCTCCCACGACAGGAGACCGCCTGCCGCATCGGCGCCGCCGGCACCGTGCCGGCGGTCGACTCCTCCCCGAGTGTGCAACCGACCATCACAAAAGCCAATAGGCCCGTGCGATGGCCAGCGGCAGAATCAGTGGACGTCCTTCCAGTATTCCTTCTTCAGCAGGTACAGCAGGAAAGTCAGCAGGGCCAGGAACAGGATCACCCACACGCCCAGCTGCTGGCGCTTGAGCGCGGCCGGTTCACCGGCGTATTCGAGGAAGTTGGTGATGTCCCGCACGGCCTGATCGTACTGGCCGGCATCGACCGACCCGGGCGTTTCGATTTTCAGGCCGGTCACCGGCGGGTCCATGCCGGGCGCTTCCGCCTTGCCGTGCACCGCATGCTGCAGGCCCTGCATCTCCCACAGCGGGTTGGGCATGGAGGCATTGGCGAACAGCGCGTTGTTCCAGCCCAGCGGGCGGCTGCTGTCCAGGTAGAACGACTTGAGATAGGTGTAGACCCAGTCACTGCCCCGCACGCGTGAGATCAGGCTGAGATCGGGCGGCATCTTGCCGAACCACTTCTCCGCGTTCTCCTTCGGCATCGCCACCGGGATCGGGTCGCCGATCGCCGAGCCGGTGAAGTTGAGGTTGTTCATCACCTCTTCCTCGGTCAGGCCCAGGTCCTGCGCCATCCGCGAATAGCGCAGGTACTTCAGCGCGTGGCAGCCGGAGCAGTAGTTCATGTACAGCTGCGCGCCGCGCTGCAGCGAGGCGCGGTCACCCAGGTCGTTGCCGGCCTGCAGCAGCGGAGTGCCGCCCTCGGCGGCGGAGGCCAGGAAACTGCCCAGCATCAGGGTGGCCGCCAGGGCCAGCCGGACCATCCAGCGCTCAGTCATGCGTGGTCACCCTCTCCGGTACCGGCTTGGTCTTGTCCAGCCTTGTCCATAGCGGCATGGTGATGAAGAACGCGAAATACAGGAAGGTCAGCACCCGCCCGATGTAGGTCTCGTGCACGTCGGTACCCGGGCCGGAACCAATCACGCCCAGCCACACGAAGCACACGGCCAGCACGCCCAGCATCACCTTCGAGATCCAGCCGCGGTAGCGCACCGATTTCACCTTCGCCTTGTCCAGCCACGGCACCAGGAACAGGATCGCGATGGCCGAGAACATCACCAGCACGCCGCCCAGCTTGTTCGGCACCACGCGCAACATCGCGTAGTACGGCGTGTAGTACCAGACCGGCTTGATGTGTTCCGGGGTCACCAGGCGGTTGGCCTCGGTGAAGTTGTCGTGCTCCAGGAACAGGCCGCCGAAACCGGGGGCGAAGAAGATGATGAAGGCAGCGATGATCAGCAGGAAGCCGGCGCCGACGCCATCCTTGAGCGTGTAGTAGGGATGGAACGGGATGCCATCGGCCGGTGCATTCGGCGACCAGCGGTTGCCCTTGGGCCCCTTCTTGATCTCAACGCCATCGGGGTTGTTCGACCCCACTTCGTGCAGCGCGCCCAGGTGCAGCACCACCAGCAACAGCAGCACCAGCGGCAACGCGATGACGTGCAGCGCGAAGAAGCGGTTGAGCGTGGCGTCACTGGGCAGGTAGTCGCCCATGATCCATTCGGTCAGGCCGTTGCCGATCACCGGTATCGCGCCGAACAGCGAGATGATCACCTTGGCGCCCCAGAACGACATCTGTCCCCACGGCAGCACGTAGCCCATGAAGGCTTCGGCCATCAGCACCAGGTAGATCAGCATGCCGAGGATCCACACCAGCTCGCGCGGCTTCTGGTAACTGCCGTACAGCAGGCCGCGGAACATGTGCAGGTAGACCACGATGAAGAACAGCGAGGCACCGGTGGAATGCATGTAGCGGATCAGCCAGCCCCACTCCACATCACGCATGATGTATTCGATGGAGCCGAACGCCTCGGCGGCGTTGGTCTTGTAGTGCATCGTCAGGAAGATGCCGGTGACGATCTGGTTGACCAGCACCAGCAGCGCCAGCGAACCGAAGTAATACCAGAGGTTGAAGTTCTTCGGCGCGTAGTACTCGCTGACGTGCTTGCGATAGACCGGCATCAGGCCCGGCGCGCGGGCATTGACCCAGTCGGCCACGCCGCTGGCGGTACGGCTGAGGATATTGGCCATCAGGCAGCCCCCTGCGGATCGACACCGATGATGATGGTGTTGTCGTCCTGGTAGTGGTGCGCGGGCACCTTCAGGTTGATCGGCGCCGGCACGTCCTTGAAGACGCGGCCGGACATGTCGAAGCGCGACTTGTGGCAAGGGCAGAAGTAGCCGCCCTTCCACTGCGGGTCATAGGGCTCGGGCCGGATCTCGGCGACCATTTCCGGCGAGCAGCCCAGGTGCGTGCACAGGCCGACCAGCACGGAGATGTCCGGCTTGATCGAGCGCAGCTCGGGGTTCTGCTTCAGCACGTAGTCCGGCTGCTGGTCCTTTTCGCCGGACTCGGGGTCCTTGAGGCGGCCGTCCAGCCCGTGCAGCGCATCCAGGATCGCCTTGGACCGCTTGACGATCCAGATCGGCTGGCCACGCCATTCCACGATCAGGCGTTGGCCTTCCTGCAGGGCGCTGATGTCGGCTACCACCGGTGCGCCGGCAAGCTTGGCGCGGGCACTGGGGTTCCAGGATTTGATGAAAGGAACGGCGGTGAAGCCGACGCCGACGGCGCCCACCACGGCTGTGGTGGCAGAAAGAAAACGCCGACGTCCGGTGTTGACTGGATCGTGTACCCCATCGTTGGCCATCCGGCACTCCGATATTGATTAGGTAGCTTTAAGGCTGCCAGCGGATCCGGTGGGGGCCAGAGCCGCATTGAATCGCGGTCGAGTGTAGCGGAACCGTCGCGCGCCACACAACGCATTGCAACAACATTGATTGCGGGGTTGCCGGCCAGCGGCCGGTCGGTACCGGCCATTGCCCAGGGGTTGCCGGCCAGCGGCCGGCACTACTGATGCGTCAATGCGGTGCGGTAACGCTCGGCCAGTTGCCCGACCCGGCGTACGTAGTACTGGGTTTCGCTGTAGGGCGGCACGCCGCCGTGGCGATCGACCGCGCCTTCGCCAGCGTTGTAGCCGGCTGCGGCCAGGGTCAGGTCGCCATTGAAGCGCTTCAGCAACCACGCAAGATACTGCACGCCGCCGCGGATGTTCTGTCCGGCGTCGTACGCATCGCTGACCCCGAAGCGCGCGGCGGTCGGCGGCATCAGCTGCATCAGCCCCTGCGCGCCGGCGCGGCTGAGCGCGGTCGGGTTGTAGGCCGATTCGGCGTGGATGATGGCCCGCACCACCGCCTCCTCGACGCCGAACTCGCGTGCGGCCGAGGTGATCTCGGTCTGGAACGCGGTGGTGTTCAGGCGCACCGAACCGAAGTCCACGCGCGGGTTGACGCCGCAGGCGTAGCAGCGCTCGATGAAACTGTAGCGGATGGTGCGCACCGGACCGAGGTTGGCCACCTGGGTAGGCCGTGCGCTGGTGTAGTGGCGCACGCCATCCTTCATGAAGGAATAGACCTGGCCGCTGACCATGCGCCCGCTGCGCGAGGCGACCGGGGGCGCTGGCACGGCCGCAGGCGCCGGTGCAGGCGAGGCCGCGGGCGCCACGACCGGGGCCGCCGCACTGGCGGCCACGGCCACCGGATTGCGCTCGATGCTGGCCACGGTGGTCGGCGCCGGCTTCGGCGCGGCCACCACCGGGCGCGGTGCCGGGCGGGTGTCGCGACTGTAGCTGATGGTGCTGCAGCGGGCACCGGCCACGCGCTTGCTGACATAGCTGGTGACCCCGTCGGCGCCCTGGCACTTGAACAGGGTGCCCGCACTGGCCGGCGCAGCGGTCAGCGCAGCGATGATGATCGCCGTTGTCCCCAGTATCCCCTTCATGGCGGCGAGTGTCCCAGCTTCGCCGGGGCTTGCCAAGCGACGCCGCTCAGCCTGTGACCGGCGGCACAGCCAGCACCTGCCCCAATCCGGCCAGGCGCTGTGCCAGTTCATCGCGCAGGCCCGGCGGCGTCGTCCACAACGCTACCGGCACCCGGTCCAGGCTGAGGATCTGCGCCAGCATCATGCCGCGGCTCTCGGCGCCCATGCGCAGCAGGCAGTGGTCGGGACCGTCGGCCTCCAGCACGCCACACCAGGGCGGGATGCGGCCTTCCAGCTCGGCGTGGCTGCCGGCCAGGCGCACGATGGCCTGCAGCGCGAAAGGCGCCTGGCTCACCGCCTGCCGCACCATCACATCCGGCGGTGCGGGCGTGCGGCGATGCATGCCCGGCGCGGAGCATTCGCGCACCGCGCCCATCCGGTCCACGCGCAGGGTGCGCCAGTCCTGCCGGCCCAGGTCCCAGGCCAGCAGGTACCAGCGCCGCCCGTAGTTGACCAGGTGCTGCGCCTCGACCTCGCGCTGGGTCACCGCCTCCTGCGCGCTGCGGTATTCGAAGGCCAGCCGTGACGCCTGCCGGCAGTGCTGGGCCAGCCGCCCGAGCAGGCGTGCATCGGTGGACGGAAGATCGGACAGGGTGGCGGTGGCGGCATGCACCTCGCCGGCCTGCTGGCGGCGACGGGTCGGCACCAGCGGGTCGAGCTTGGACAACAGGCCACGGGCGGTGTCGTCGATGCCGGCGACGGTCGCGGACGCGGCACGCAGGGCGATCGCCAGGGTGGTCGCCTCCTCCTCGTCCAGCAGCATCGGCAGTACCGGTGCCCCGGCCCCCAGCTGGTAGCCGCCACCGACCCCCGACGAGGCCCGGACCGGATAGCCCAGTTCGCGCAGCCGCTCGATGTCACGCCGGATGCTGCGCCGGTCCACGCCCATGCGCTCGGCCAGCTCGGCCCCTGACCACTGGCGGCGGGCCTGCAGCAGGGCGATCAGGCGCAGCAGTCGATGGGCGGTATGGCGCATGAAGGATCGAGGACAGAAGTCGTCCGCAATAGTGCCCCAGGATGGCCTCCAGTTCACCACCCACCGCAAGGAGCAATGCCATGTCCTCACGCCAGATCACCCTGTACCACGCCGCCCGTTCCCGCTCGAGCGGCGCCGTGGCCCTGCTCGAAGCGCTGGGTGCCGACTACCGCATGCAGGTGCTGGACCTGAAGGCCGGCGCCAACCTGGCCCCGGCCTATCTGGCCATCAACCCGATGGGCAAGGTGCCGGCCATCGTCCACAACGGCGCGCTGGTGACCGAACAGGTGGCCATTTATCTGTACCTGGCCGACCTGTATCCGGAAGCCGGGCTGGCGCCGCCGATCGGCGACGCCCTGCGCGGGCCCTACCTGCGCTGGATGGCCTTCTACGGCGCCTGTTTCGAGCCGGCGATGATCGACAAGGCGATGCATCGCGAGCCGCCACCGCGCCTGATGTCGCCGTACAACGATGCGGAGACCGTGCTGCAGGTGGTCGAGGCGCAGCTGGCGCAGGGCCCGTACCTGCTCGGCGAGACGATGAGCGCCGCCGACGTGCTGTGGGGCAATGCGCTGGCCTGGACCACGGCCTTCGGCCTGGTACAGCCGGCGCCGGCCACGGCCGATTACATTGCACGGATGAGCGCGATAACCGCCTTCGACCGTTCGCGGCAGATCGATGCGGAGCTGGCGGCGGCGTAAGCGCGGTTGCAGTAGATCCGCGCCATGCGTGGATGAACCCGTTCGCGGCGCCTGCGGAACGGGATGCAGCCAGGCATGGCCTGGCTCTACTGGGCCGGCGCACGCGCCGGGATGCGGGTAGAATTGCCCGCTTTCCCGCCACCCGAATGGATTAAGCGCCATGACCGGGACGCCAGACGTCTTTCCGCCCGCCACGCCGGGCGGTACCCCGCTCGTTGCCCTGCCCGCTGGTCCGCGCAAGCCCGACCAGGTCAAGGGCAAGCTGTACATCAAGACCCACGGTTGCCAGATGAACGAGTACGACTCGGCCAAGATGGCCGACGTGCTTGCCGCCAGCGATGGCCTGGAACTGACCGACAACCCGGACGACGCCGACGTCATCCTGGTCAACACCTGCTCCATCCGCGAGAAGGCGCAGGAGAAGGTGTTCAGCCAGCTGGGCGTGTGGAAGGGCCTGAAGAACAAGGGCCGCGAAGTCATCATCGGCGTCGGCGGTTGCGTCGCCTCGCAGGAAGGCGAAGCGATCATCAAGCGCGCGCCGTTCGTGGACCTGGTGTTCGGCCCGCAGACCCTGCATCGCCTGCCGGAGCTGATCCGTGCACGTCGCGAGCAGAAGCGCCCGCAGGTCGACATCAGTTTCCCCGAGATCGAGAAGTTCGATCGCCTGCCCGAGCCGCGCGCCGAAGGTCCCTCGGCATTCGTGTCGATCATGGAAGGCTGTTCCAAGTACTGTTCGTTCTGCGTGGTGCCCTACACCCGCGGCACCGAAGTCAGTCGCCCGTTCGAGGACGTGGTGGTGGAAGTGGCGCAGCTGGCCGCACAGGGCGTGCGCGAGATCAACCTGCTCGGCCAGAACGTCAACGCGTATCGCGGGCCCTATGGTGACGGTGAGTTCGCCGACCTCGGCCTGCTGATCCGTACCATCGCCGAGATCGATGGGGTCGGCCGCATCCGCTTCACCACCTCGCACCCGCTGGAGTTCAGCGACTCGCTGATCGACGCGTTCCGCGACGTCCCGCAGCTGGCCAACTTCCTGCACCTGCCGGTGCAGGCCGGCAGCGACCGCGTGCTGTCGGCGATGAAGCGCGGGTACACCGCACTGGAATTCAAGTCGAAGATCCGCAAGCTGCGCGCGGTGCGCCCGGACATCTCGATCAGCTCGGACTTCATCGTCGGCTTCCCCGGCGAGACCGACGCCGATTTCGAGAAGACCATGAAGCTGATCGAGGACATCGGCTTCGACCACAGCTTCTCGTTCATCTATTCACGGCGCCCGGGCACGCCGGCCGCGGACCTGGAGGACACGATCAGCGATGCCGAAAAGCACGCGCGCCTGTCGCGCCTGCAGGAGCGCATCAACGCCCATGCCGCCGGCATCTCCGAGAAGATGGTCGGCACCGTGCAGGCCGTGCTGGTGGAGGGGCCGTCGCGCAAGAATCCGAACGAGCTGACCGGCAAGACCGAGAACATGCGGTCGGTGAATTTCCCGGCGCCTGCGCGGTTGATCGGCCAGTTCGTGGATGTGCTGATCACCGAGGCGCTGACCAACTCGCTGCGCGGGCGCGTGGTGGCCGAATAAGGCCCCGGTGAAGGGGGTCGGAGCCCCTGCGGGGATCCGACCCCCTGCCTTCAATCCAGGCGCTTGCGGAAACGCAGGATCGCCAGGGTCATCATCACCCCGATGAAGGCCAGCAGCGCCAGTGCATCCGGCCACAGCTCCCACAACGGGGCGCCGCGCAGCATGATGCCGCGCACCAGGCGCAGGAAGTGGGTCAGCGGCAGCACTTCGGCCAGCCACTGAACGGGCCGCGGCATGCCCGCGAACGGGAACATGAAGCCCGACAGCAGGATCGACGGCAGGAACAGGAACAAGGTCATCTGCATGGCCTGGAACTGCGAGCGCGCGCGCGTGGAGATCAACAGGCCCAGCGCCAGGTTGGCCAGCACCAGCAGTACCGCGGCCAGATAGATATCGAGCAGGCTGCCGCGAATGGGTACCTGGAACAGCCACGTACCCAGCACCAGCACCAGCGTGGTCTGCAGCAGGCCGATGGCTGCATAGGGCAGCACCTTGCCGACCATCAGTTCGCTGCGTGACACCGGCGTGGCGATCAGCAGCTCCATGTTCCCGCGCTCGCGTTCACGCACCACCGCCACCGCGGTGAACATCACCAGGGTCATGGTCAGGATCACCCCGATCAGGCCCGGCACGATGTTCACCGCCGAACGCCGCTGCGGGTTGTAGAAGCTGGTCACGCTGATTGGACCACTGGCGATGCTGCCTTCGCGCAGTGGCCGCGTGTTGCTGGTCGGGCGCGTGTCCAGCGGCACCTGCGCCAGCTGGATCGCCGCGCTCTGCACCACGGTGTCGCTGCCATCGACCAGCACCTGCACTGCTTCGCGACCGTCGAAGCGGCGACGCTCGAAGTCGGCCGGCACCACGATGCCGACACTGATCTCGCCGCGGCGCAGCGCCTGCATCAGCTGGTCCGGTGTGTAGGCCTCGCTGCGCGGCGTGATCACGCCGGTGGCCACCATGTCCTGCACCAGCGCGCGCGAAGCGGCGCTGTTGGACTGGTCGGCGACACCCGCATCCAGGTGGCGCAGGTTGAGGTTGATCGCATACCCGAACAGCAGCAGCTGCATCACCGGGATGCCGACGATCATCGCCAGCGTGATGCGGTCGCGGCGCAATTGCCGCAACTCCTTGAGCATGATCGCCCACAGCCGGCGCAGGTTCATGCCGCCGGCTCCCGACCGCGGCCACGGGTGGCGGCCACGAACACGTCTTCCAGGTTCGGCGCCACCGTCTCGATGCGGGCCTGCGGGTCAGCGTTGGCCAGCGCACGGCCCAGCACCGCGATGTCCGCCGCTCCCTCATTGCACAGCACGCGCAGATGGGTACCGATCTGCGCCACGCTGAGCACACCGGGCAGATCGGCCAGTGCGCGGCTGGCCAGGCGCGGCTGCGACGCGGTGACCTGCAGCGTGCGCCCTTGCAACCGCGCGCACAGCTCAGCCGGCGTGCCATCGGCCACCAGCGCGCCGCGATCCAGGATCGCCAGCCGGTGGCAGCGCTCGGCTTCGTCCATGTAATGGGTCGACACCAGCACCGTGGTGCCGGCGTCGGCCAGTTCGAACAGGGCCTCCCAGAAATCGCGGCGCGATTCCGGATCGACCGCGCTGGTCGGCTCGTCCAGGAACAGCAGCTCGGGCGAATGCACCACCGCACCGGCCAAGGCCAGGCGCTGCTTCTGGCCACCGCTGAGGGTACCGGCCAGCTGGGGCTGACGGTCGTGCAACCGGTACTGCTGCAGCAGCGCCTCCACCCGCTGCCGGGCCTGCACGCGCGGCAGGTCCTGGATCGCAGCGAGGAATTCCAGGTTTTCGCGCACCGACAGGTCTTCATAGAGCGAGAAGCGCTGGGTCATGTAGCCGATCCGGCGGCGCAGTGCTTCCGCCTGCTCCGGCACGGACAGGCCCAGCACCTCGATCCGCCCAGCACTCGGCTCCAGCAGCCCGCACAGCATGCGGATGGTGGTCGACTTTCCGGATCCGTTCGGCCCGAGGAACCCGTACACCTGCCCGCGCGGCACGCTCAGGTCGACGTTGTCCACGGCCAGCAGCTCACCGAAGCGGCGGGTCAGGCCCCGCGCGTGCACCGCGATGTCGCCGCCGGTGTTCAGAAGCGCACCTGGACCGGTACCCCGGCCGGCAGCGCCTGCATGTCGGCGGCTGCATCCACCTCGATCTCGGCGAGGTAGCTCAGGCGCTCCACGTCATCGCCAGTCAATGCGTAGTAGGGGGTGAATGAAGGCTCGCTGCGGATCGCGCGCACGTGCCCCTGCAGTACGGTACTGCCCCCTTCCAGCTGTATCTGCGCGGCCTGCCCGACCTTGACCTGCAGCCGCAGCGGCTGCGGCAGGTAGACGCGCGCATGGGGGCGCTCGCCCACCAGCATCACCACCAGCGGCGCACCGACCGGCGCCTGGTCACCCTGCCGGTAGGGCAAGGCATCGACCGTGCCATCACGCGGCGCGCGCAGCTGCAGCTTCTGCAGGTTGACCCCCTGCAACACCTGCTGCGCCTGCGCAGCATCGGCGGTCGCCTGGCCCTGGGCGATGTCCTGCGCGCGGCTGCCGTGCACCAGTTCCAGCCAGGCCTGCTCGGCAGCCCGTACGCTGGCCTCGGCATTGCCGGCGGCGGCGCGTGCGCGGTCCAGTTCGGCAGCGGCGATCAGGCGCTGGCGTGCCAGCGGCTGCACCCGACGGTAGTACGCGCTGGCCTCGGCGGACTGCGCTCGCAGCGCGGCCAGCTGCGCCTGGGCCTGCGCGATCTGTTCCTGGCGCGGGCCGATCCTCAGTTCTTCCAGCTGCGCCTGCGCGCGCGCCGTGTCGGCCTGTGCTGCGGCGAACTGCGCATCGCCGCGGGCGGAATCGAGCTGCATCAGCACGGCCCCGGCCTTGACCTGCTGGCCCTCGCGCACCTCCACCGAGGAGATCACCTCGGCCGCCGGCGCAGGCACCGTGACCCGGTCCCATTCCAGCGTACCCAGTGCAACCGGCGGCGCCTGGCCGCACCCGGCCAGCAGGCCGAGGCCCGCCAGTCCGGCGCCACGCATCCGCTTGCCGATGCCCATGCCATCCCCTCCCGCGACAGCGCCACGGTGCCATGCCGCCCGTGCACCCGCAATGATCCCGATCAGCCTGACGGTTTTTTCACCACGCAGCGCCAGGCCTCGTGCCACAAGGCTCGGCCCCATCTATCCACAGGTTCGTTGCACCGCCGTCCACATCGCATGTGGAAAACCCGCTGGCGCCTGGCCATATTTTCACCACGACATCATCTCCCTTGTGGCACAAGCGCTGCGAAGGACTATCCACAGCTTTCCGCAGCCGCGGTCCACACCGGGTGTGGAAAACCGCGTGGTGCCACACTGTTCCGATGCGCACGCTGGCCGCTTGCCCTGCACGCGCGTAACCTTGTCATCCCGAGTCCATCGCGGTGGACGGCGAACCCGCCCCACCCCAAGCAATGAAAAGCATCGAGCATCGAGACTTCAGCCTGTCGCCGGAAGACAACGAGCGGCTGGCCAACCTGTGCGGCCCCTTCGATGGCCATCTGCGCCAGATCGAGCTGAAGCTCGGTGTGGAGATCGCCAATCGTGGCTTCGTGTTCCGTATCAGCGGGCCCGGCGAGGCAATCGTCGAGGCGCAGAAGCTGGTCGAGGCGCTGTACGCCGAAGCCGGCGAGACTGTCTTCGACAACCATGCCATCCACCTGCGCCTGGCGCAGGCCAATGTCGAACAGATCGCCGAACGCTCGTACGAGGCACAGGAGGTGGCGATCAAGGTCAAGCGCGGTACCGTGCGCGGCCGTGGCGCCAACCAGGCCCGCTACCTGCACCAGATCGCCACCCATGACATCAACTTCGGCATCGGCCCGGCCGGCACCGGCAAGACCTTCCTGGCCGTGGCCAGCGCGGTCGAAGCGCTGAACGAATCACGGGTACAGCGCTTGATCCTGGTGCGCCCGGCGGTGGAAGCCGGCGAGAAGCTGGGCTTCCTGCCCGGCGACCTGAGCCAGAAGGTCGACCCCTACCTGCGACCGCTGTACGACGCCCTGTACGAGATGATGGGCGTGGAGAAGGTGGTCAAGCTGCTGGAAAAGAACGTCATCGAGATCGCGCCGCTGGCCTACATGCGCGGCCGCACGCTCAACGATGCCTTCGTGATCCTGGACGAAGCCCAGAACACCACCATCGAGCAGATGAAGATGTTCCTGACCCGCCTGGGCTACGGCTCCACCGCCGTGGTCACCGGCGACCTGACCCAGACCGACCTGCCCAAGCACGTGAAGTCCGGCCTGCGCGACGCCATCGATGTGCTGCGCGACGTCGAAGGTGTCAGCTTCACCTTCTTCGAGTCGCGCGACGTGGTCCGCCACCCGCTGGTGGCGCGTATCGTCAGCGCCTACGACCGCCGCGACCTGCATCAGATCCAACCTGGAGCAACTCCATGACCCGTGGTCCCGTGCGACTGGACGTCGCCGTCAGTTATGCCCTGCCGCGTACCGGCCTGCCGGCGGCAGTCAGCTTCCGCAAGTGGGTGGCCGCTGCGCTGAAAGGCCGCATCCGCGAAGCCGACCTGGCCATCCGCGTGGTCGATGCCAAGGAAGGGCAGTCACTGAACCGCCATTACCGCGGCAAGGATTATGCGACCAACGTGCTCAGCTTCCCGGCCGAAGTGCCCGAAGGCCTGCCCAAGGGTGTCAAGTTTCCGCTGCTGGGTGACCTGGTGATCTGCGCACCGGTGGTCGCCCGCGAGGCCGAGGAACAGGGCAAGGCGCTCAACGCCCACTACGCGCACCTGACCGTACACGGCGTACTGCACCTGCTCGGCTGGGACCACGAGGACGACAAGGAAGCCGACGCGATGGAGCAGCTGGAGCGTGAGATCCTGGCCGAGCTCGGCATCGCCGATCCTTACGCCGGCGAGCGCTGACGTCGGGCTCTGTTCCGAGCCCACGCACTCACGGAAGAGGAGCGCAGCATGACCCTGCCCGCACTTGTGCTTGCCGCGCTGCTGCAGTCCGGGGCAGGCCTGATGCCCGATCCTGACCGTCCATCACCGTTCCCCGCCAGCGACAGCGAGGCTGACATCGCCGCAAAGATCGCCGAACTAAGGGCGTTCTTCGGCAGCAGCGAGCGCGACACTCGCAATATCGTCGCCACTGCCCAACAACGGGCGCTGATCGAGCGCCTGGAAGCGCGACACGCGGCACGCCTGGCCGGTGTCTGGGTGGACAACGCAACGGGCTGGAACGTCGTGGTGCGACTGACCGGCGCCGTACCCGCGGCCGATGAGACACATCCAGGGGCGGCTGGCCCGCAACACGTGCACTACGTCACTGGCGCCGCGATGACCGAAGTGGAGATGAGGCGCCGCCTGCACGCACAGCAGGACTGGCTGCGGGCCCAGCTGCCGGACCTGTTCGGCTACCGCTTGGATGTCATGACCGGGGAGCTGGAGGTGGAGCTGCGGGAACCAGCGAACCGCGCGACGACAATCGCCGTGCGCGACCGCCTGCAGATGCGACTGGGCTACCCGGTCAGGCTGCGCTGGTACCCTGCGACATCGCAGCAGCGGTCGCCCTGATCCAGCCGGCCCGTAGGCGCCGGTCCGCGCGGCGCGCTATTGTTTGCCCCCGGCATCGGGCGCAGGGAACCATGGATGACCTCGGAAAATGACTTGATGGCGTTTACGATCGGCCTGGGCCTATTCGCCGTTTTGCTGCTGCTTGGCACTTATGCCGTGCGCCGCATCATTGCTCGGCCCGCCGGCGGTAGGCACTGGCTGCTGCGCAGCCTGGCCCTGCTCTCGCCCTCGTGTCTGCTGGTCGGGCTGGCGGTCGGCTTGATCGGCCCCCACCTCACGGATAGACCGGAACCCGCCCACCCGCCCGGGCTCTGGGAAACGTCGATGATGCTGATACTGGTCGGCGCTGCGACCCTGCCGGTGCTATGGCGGACGGTGCTGCAGCAGCGGCTTGGCCGTCCGGTCAACACGCTTCCGTTCTTCCATGCGAGCCGCACCTCGCTGCTGGTGCTGTTCGCGCTGGCCGTGATCTACATGAAAGTAGCGAGGACAACAGCGTCGGAACTGATGCCCTGGCTGACCAGCCCGGGCCTGTGGCCGGCGGTGGCGCGCATCGCGGGGCAATCGATGCAGATCACCATGCTTGCGGTCGTGCTGACCCTCTCACTGATGGTCGTGCGGCGGGCGGTGACCGGTTTCCTGCGCCTTCTCACCGGGCCGTTCAGGCGCTCGCCGGGGCTATGATGGCAGACCTCCGTCTACGGAATCCGCCCGTGTCGCTGCGCTGCTGCCTGCCTCTGCTGTATGTCCTTGCGGCCCCATCCGCTTTCGCCTCCAGCCTGGACCTGCCCGCCCTGATCGAGTGCCGCCAGGGCGTGGCCGAGCAGGCCGCGCTGGCGCCCCTGCTGGCTGATCCGCTGAAGGCCGTGGCCCAGGGCCTGCAGCCGCTGCCGCAGGGCAACCAGTTCATGAGCGAGTACCGCCTGGCCCAGCCGATCAGCGTGTTCGGTGCGCGCACCGAACGGGTCGCCGTGGCCGGGTCCAGCGTCATGGCCATCCTCGACCAGGCCGATCCGCGGCCACTGGCCAGGCAGCTGGGGCTGGAGACCGGCTACGACCAGGACGGCAAGTTCATGGCCGGCCGCGAGCTGGTCAGCCGGGACGTGACCGACCCGAAGACCGGCGAGGCCCAGATCGAATCGATCATCCTCAGCGTCTCTACCGTGGCCTCCCATCCGGGCAAGACCCTGGCTGGCTGTACCTACAGCCTGGACCTGCCCGAGGAAGAGGCCCCCGCCCGGCCTGAACTGGCCCCGCCACCGATCACCGGGCCGGGCAGCGACGGTCGCTGACAGGGCGCCACATCCTGCTAGACTTGGGCCATCGCCCGGCTTGCCGGGTGCCCTTTTTCCAGAGATGTCAGAAGACGACAGTAGTAGCTCCGCACAGGAGCCCAGTGAAAAGAAGCGCGGCTGGCTTGAACGCCTGACCTCCGCTTTCTCCGGCGAACCCCATACCCGCGACGAGCTGGTCGCTGTCCTGCACACCGCGCAGGAAGAGGGTCTGATCGCCGCCGATACCCTGAAGATGATGGAAGGCGCCATTGCGGTGGCCGAGCTGACCGTGGGCGACGTGATGATCTCGCGCTCGCAGATGGTTTCGCTGCCGGTCGAAGCGCCGTTCCTGGAACTGATGAAGCAGGTGGTCGAATCCGGCCATTCGCGCTTCCCGGTGCACGGCGAGAACAAGGACGACATCCTTGGCATCCTGCTGGCCAAGGACCTGCTGCGCGGCGTGGTCGCCGACAACGGCCCGGCCAACGTGCGCGAGCTGCTGCGCCCGGCGGTGCTGATCCCGGAGGCGAAGAAGCTCAACGTGCTGCTGAAGGAGTTCCGCCTGTCACGCAACCACATGGCCATCGTGGTCGACGAGTACGGCGGTGTCGCCGGCCTGGTCACCATCGAGGACGTGCTGGAACAGATCGTCGGCGAGATCGACGACGAGCATGACGAGGCCGAGGATCCGTCGGCGCAGATCGCCATCCAGTCCGACGGCCAGTACGTGGTCGACGCACTGACCCCGATCGGCGACTTCAACGAGCGTTTCGGCGCCACGTTCTCCGACGAGGACTACGACACCATCGGCGGCCTGGTCACCGAGGCCGTGGGCCATCTGCCGGAAGTCGGCGATGAGCTGGCCCTGGACCGTTTCATGTTCCGCGTGGCCCGCGCCGATGCGCGCCGGGTGCAGGCCTTCCACGTGACCGTGCTGCCGCCGGACGCGCAGGACGACGCTTGAAGCGCCGCGGCCCCGTCCTGGCACTGCGCCTGACGATGTGGCTGGCACTGTGCGTGCTGGCCATGGTCCTGCCGCTGGCTGCCTTCGCGCAGCCGGCGGCGAGCACGCCCGCGCCTGCCGCCGCCGGCGCCGAGGCTGCGGCCCCGCGCATCGGCGTGGTGACCATGCAGCCGGGCACGGTGTTCTTCGAGCGCTTCGGCCACGATGCCATCGTGGTGATCGATCCGCTCAGCGGCCAAGCGACCTCATACAACTTCGGCTACTTCGATCCGTCCGAGGACGATTTCATCAGCCGCTTCGTGCGCGGCGACATGATGTATTACCTGGTGGCGCTGCCGCTGCAGCAGGACCTGTCGTACTACGACGAGACCGGCCGCGGTGCCAGCGTGCAATGGCTGGACCTGCGCCCGGACCAGGCGCGTGCGCTGGCCGCCGACCTGGCCGAACGAGCCAAGCCGGAAAACGCGCGCTACCACTACGACTACTACACCGCCAACTGCGCCACGATGGTGCGCGACACGGTGGACAAGGCGCTGGGCGGCGGCCTGCAATCGCAGCTGTCGGGGCGCTCGCGCGGCAATACCTACCGCAGTGAATCGGTGCGCCTGGCCTCGCCGGCGCCGTGGATGTGGCTGGGCTTCGATGTCGGCCTCGGGCCGTTCGCCGACCAGCCGCTGTCGCGCTGGCAGGAAGCCTTCGTGCCGATGCGCCTGGCCGACGCGCTGCGCCAGGCACGCAACAGCGACGGCCGGCCGCTGGTGCAGTCCGAACAGGAACTGCTGCCGCACCGCATCGATCCGGAGCCGAAGGAATTCGCGCGCCGCTGGTGGCCGTGGCTGCTGCTGGGGCTGGTCGTGGCCGGCGGCGTGCTGGCGCTGCGCAACCGCCCGCGCCTGCTGGCCGGGCTGGCCCTGCCGTTCTGGCTGCTGTGTGCCATCGCTGGCAGCCTGCTGGTGTTCCTGTGGGGCTTCAGCACCCACTACGCCGCCTGGGCCAACCGCAACCTGCTGCTGCTTTCGCCGCTGGCCGTGCTGCTGCTGCCGGGCGCGATCGCACTGCTGCGCCGGCGCGTGCCGGGCCGCATGTTCAGGGTCGTGCTGTGGCTGCTGGCGGTGCAGGCCGTGGCGGCGCTGGTACTGCACTGGCTGAGCCTGCAGGCGCAGTACAACGTACAGTGGATCGTCCTGCTGCTGCCGGTGCACGCGGCGCTGGCCTGGGTGCTGGGGCGCCGTCCTCACTTGTCCGAAACACGGCGCTGACGCACGATGGCGGGCATGTCATTGCCCGCCTCCGCTTCCGCCCCGGCTTCGGCCAACCCCGCCTGCGTCATCAACTGCGTCCACTACGATGACGAGGGCAAGCGCCACGACATCGGCCTGGATGCCATCAGCGACGTCATTGCCAGCGGCAACGGCTTTGTCTGGGTCGGCCTGTACGATCCCAACGACGATGTACTGCTGAAGCTGCAGGAAGAATTCTGCCTGCACGACCTGGCCATCGAGGACGCGCGCAACGCGCACCAGCGGCCCAAGGTCGAGACCTACGGCAATTCGATGTTCGTGGTGGTGACCACCGCGCAGATGGTCGACGAGCGCATCCAGTATGGCGAAACCCATGCCTTCCTCGGCCCGCGCTTCCTGGTGACGGTGCGCCACGGCGCCTCACTGTCGTACGCGCCGGTGCGGGCGCGGGTCGAGCGTGAGCCGCAGCTGCTGAAGATGGGCCCGTCGTACTGCCTCTACGCAGTGACCGACTTCGTGGTCGACAACTACCTGCCGATCGTGCACCGCTTCCGCGACACCCTGGACCTGCTGGAAAAGGACATCTTCGCCGAGAACTACAAGCGCAGCACCGTGGTGCGGCTGTACGAGCTCAAGCGCGAACTGAACAAGATGCGGATGGCGGTGGCACCGCTGCAGGACGTACTGGCGCAGTTGCGCCGCTACCAGGGCGAGTTGATCCCCGACGAAGTGAAGCTGTACATCCGTGACGTGCACGACCACGCGGTGCGCATCAGCGATGTGATCGATACCTTGCGCGAGATGCTCGGCACCGCGCTCAGCGTCAACCTGTCGCTGGTGACGCTGGCGCAGGGCGAGACGGTCAAGCGCCTCGGCGCCTGGGCCGCGCTGCTGGCGGCGCCGACGCTGATCACCAGCTGGTATGGCATGAACTTCAGCCACATGCCGGAGCTGAGCCAGCCGTGGTCATATCCGCTGATGATTGTCGGCGTGGGCGGCGTGTGCGTGGGCCTGTACCGGTTGTTCAAGCGCGCGAAGTGGTTGTGACCCGCTGCTGGTAGCGCCGGCCGCTGGCCAGCAATCGGGGCAATGCCGGCCAGCGGCCGGCACTACCCTTCGGCATCAAGCCACGTAGACGGTCTTGATGTTCATGAACTCGTGGATGCCGTGGTCGGCCAGTTCCCGGCCGAAGCCGGACTGTTTGCTGCCGCCGAACGGCAGCCGGGCGTCGCTCTTGACGATGGCGTTGACGAACGCGGCGCCGCACTCCATGCGCTGCGCGAACGCTTCGCCGCGCACCGGGTCGCGCGTCCACACGCTGCCGCCCAGGCCGAAGCGGGTGTCGTTGGCCACGCGCAGTGCCTCGGCCTCGTCGGCGACCCGGATCACCGCAGCCACCGGCCCGAACAGTTCCTCGTCGTAGGCCGGCATGCCCGAGCCGACCTGGTCGAGCACGGTGGCCGGATAGCCTGCATGCGTGCCGGCGATCGGCTCGCCACCGACCCGCACCCGCGCGCCCTTGGCCACGCTGGCCTGCACCTGCTTGTGCAGTTCATCGCGCAGGTCGGCACGGGCCATCGGCGCCAGCGTGGTACCACGCTCGTCCGGGTCGCCGTACTGGCGCTGGCCGGCCGCTTCGACAAAGCGCCGGGTGAACTCATCGGCGACCGCTTCGACCACGATGAAACGCTTGGCGGCAATGCAGGTCTGCCCGCTGTTGTCGAAGCGCGACTTCACCGCCGCGGCCACGGTCCTGTCCAGGTCGGCGTCATCGAGCACCACGAAGGCATCGCTGCCGCCCAGCTCCATCACCGACTTCTTCAGCTGGCCACCGGCATTGGCCGCGATCGAGCGCCCTGCCCGCTCGCTGCCGGTCAGCGTCACCGCCTTCACCCGCGCGTCGCGCAGCACCTCGGCCGCCTGGTCGTTGTCGATGTGCAGCACGTCGAATACGCCCTCCGGCAATCCTCCATCACGGCACACGGCCAGGATCAGGTCAGCGCACTGCGGCACATTGCTGGCGTGCTTGAGCAGCGCCACGTTGCCGGCCATCAAGGCCGGTGCAAGGAATCGGAATACCTGCCAGATCGGGAAATTCCACGGCATCACCGCGAACACGCAGCCGATCGGCTCGTAGCGCACGTAGCTGCGCTGGGCTTCGGTGTCGATCAGCTGCGGCTTCAGATAGTCGGCCGCGTGGTCCGCGTAGTACTCGCAGGCGGCCGCACATTTGTCGACTTCGGCCAGCGCTTCGGCCTTGAGCTTGCCCATCTCATGGGTCATCGCCTGCTGCAGGTCGTCGCGGCGCGTGCGCAACTGCGCCGCGATCTGGCGCAGGATCGCGCCGCGTTCCTGCAGCGAACGCTCGGCCCAGCCGGGGAACGCATCGGCGGCGGCCTGCAGGCGCTGCTCGATGTCAGCAGCGCCCATCAGTTCATGGCGGTAGGTCACCTGGCCGGTGGCCGGGTCGATGATCTCGACGATCATGGGGGGTCTCCATCAAAGTGACCCCCATTGTGCGCCGCCGGCCGTGAGCCGGATGTTGCCGGCGCTGTCGACAGACCGTGTGCTCAGCCGTTGTCCTGCCGTGCCAGCTGCAGGTCACGCTGGCGCCGCTTCTCGGCGCGGGCGTTGATGTACCAGCCGATCACTGCAGCGATCGACACGGCCGACACCAGCAGCGTGGCCAACGCGTTGATCTTCGGGCTGATGCCCATGCGCACCGAGGCGAACACTTTCATCGGCAGCGTGGTCGAGCCCGGCGTGGCCACGAAACTGGCCACCACCACGTCATCCAGCGACAGCGTGAAGGCCAGCAGCCAGCCCGCCACCAGAGCCGGCGCGATGATCGGCAGGGTGATGCGGGTGAATACGGTCAACCGGCTGGCACCGAGGTCCATCGCCGCTTCTTCCAGCGACAGGTCCATTTCCTGCAGGCGCGAGGACACCACCACGGTGACGAAGCACAGGGTGAAGGTCACGTGTGCGATCCAGATGGTGGCCAGGCCACGCGCGGGGAAGCCGGGAATCGCGCCCATCGAGGCCAGCAGCGCCATCAGCGAGAAGCCCAGGATCACATCCGGCATCACCAGCGGCGCGGTGACCAGCGCACCGAACAGCGGCTTGCCCCGGAAACGCTTGAAACGGGTCATCACCATCGCCGCCAGCGTACCCAGCACGGTGGCGGTGCAGGCGGTCCAGAACGCCACCACCAGGCTGGTCCACATCGCATCCATCAGCGCACGGTCGGCGAACAGGTCGCTGTAGGCACGGGTGGAGAACCCGGCCCAGACCATCGCCAGCCGCGAACTGTTGAACGAATAGAACATCAACAGCAGGATCGGCAGGTACAGGAAGGCGAAGCCGAGCAGCAGCACGCCCAGACCCAGGCCCTTGGCGGTACGCGGGCTCATGCCTGCTTCCCTTCCAGCAGGCGCTGCTGGGAACGGTTGAACAGCAGGATCGGCACCAGCAGCAACAGGATCATCGCCACCGCCATCGCCGAGGCGCCTGGCCAGTTGCGGTTGTTGAAGAACTCGTTCCACAGCTGGCGGCCGACCATCAGCGTCTCCGAACCACCGAGCATTTCCGGGATCACGAACTCACCCACCGCCGGGATCATCACCAGCATGCAGCCGGCGATGATGCCGGCCCTGGACAGCGGCAAGGTGATGCGCAGGAACGCCTGCCACGGCTTGGCGCCGAGGTCGTAGGCCGCTTCCAGCAGGCGGTGGTCATGCTTGACCAGGTTGGCGTACAGCGGCAGCACCATGAACGGCAGGTAGCAGTAGACGATGCCGATGTAGGCGGCCGTCGGCGTATCGATCAGCTGCAGCTTCGGCAGCCCCATCGACGTCATCAGCGTCTGCAGGCCAGTGAACTGCAGGAACTGGTCGAGCAGGCCATTGCGGTCCAGGATCGCCTTCCACGCGTACACGCGGATCAGGAACGAGGTCCACGACGGCAGCACCACCAGCATCATCGCCACGTTGCGCGCGGCCGGCGACAGGCGCGCGATGGCATAGGCCATCGGGTAGCCGATCAGCAGGGTCAGGAAAGTTGAGATCGCCGCGATCCTGATAGAACTCAGGAAGGCCTGCGCATAGATCGAATCGCGGAACAGCGCCAGGTAGTTTTCCAGGTTCAGCTTCAGCGAGAAGCCGCCGTCCGCGTACTGCAGCAGCCAGGTGTACGGCGGCGAGCCGACCCGGCTGAGCGAGAAGCTGATCATCAGCACGATCAGGAACGGCACTGCGAAGAACAGCAGCAGCCACAGGTACGGAATGCCGATCACCGTGGCACGCAGCCCCGGCAGCCAGCGCTTCAGGCCGGCGACGCTCATGAGGTCAGCACCACGCCGTCGTTGTCGCGCCAGTGCACCCACACGCTGTCCCCCCAGGTCAGGCCATCGCTGGCCCAGCGCTGCGAGTTGGCGAAATTGGCCAGCACCTTGGCACCGCTGGGCAGGCGCACGTGGTAGACCGAATGGCTGCCGAAATAGGCGATGTCCTCGATCACGCCCTGGGCCTTGTTGGTATGCCCTTCCGGCTCGTCCTTGCCGATCATCACCTTTTCCGGGCGCAGCGCGAATGCGACCGGCTGCCCTTCGTAACAGGTGATGCCATGGGCGATGTAGATCGGCGCCGGGAACAGCGGCGAGCGCACGGTCACATACTCGGGCAGGTCCTCGTCGATCACTCCATCGAACAGATTGACCGAACCGATGAACTCGGCAACGAAGCGGTTGGCCGGCTGCTCGTAGACCTCGTCCGGCTTGCCGACCTGCTGGATCCAGCCGGCATCCATCACCGCGATGCGGGTGGCCATGGTCATCGCTTCTTCCTGGTCGTGGGTGACCATCACGCAGGTCACGCCCGACGATTCGATGATGCTGACCAGTTCCAGCTGCATCTGCGAGCGCAGCTTCTTGTCCAGTGCGCCCATCGGCTCGTCCAGCAGCAGCAGCTTCGGCCCCTTGGCCAGCGACCGCGCCAGCGCCACGCGCTGCTGCTGGCCGCCGGACAGCTGGTGCGGCTTGCGCTTGCCCAGGTGGCCCATCTGCACCAGGTCCAGCATCTCGCCCACGCGCTTGCTGATCGCGTCCTTGCCCAGGCCGTCCTGCTTCAGGCCAAAGGCAATGTTCTGCTCCACCGTCATGTGCGGGAACAGGGCATAGGACTGGAACATCATGTTGACCGGCCGCTGG